>JAHJRI010000490.1 GCA_018830885.1 bacterium
CAGCAATCCCCCCGACCATTTGTCTGGTTCAAGACCCATTTACCGGAACACCAGCCATATACCAAACGAATGATCAAAAAGACCGACACGGAAGAGGGAAGATACGAGTACTCAAAACGACTTGGGACCATCGAGCCGGTCTTCGCGAACATAACCAGCAACCTTGGGTTGAAGCGTTTTACCATGAGGGGAAAGAAGAAAGTCACCGCCCAATGGCTGGCCTTTTGTCTGGTTCATAACATCGGCAAGATACAACGCTACGGGACGATCGGATAAGCCAAAATATCCATACCGTCTTGACTCCCTCCGTTCAAGTGAGTTAAGGGTGACTATATTCGCGCAGAGAATGAATAAACAGTCGTCACGGGACAGAAAATTTTCCAGGATAAGACAGCGAGCGAAAAATACCTTAACCGTATCACACAAGCCGGGTTTGTAGTCAAATCTGTCAAATTGGTTTTTCTACAGCCTCGTTGTGCAGATTAGAATTTTGATTCTACATCCATTAATTTGTGCAGTATGCGGATGATTTCAACAATACTATCGGAACTCATTCGATAATAAATCACGTGGCTTTGTTGGGGGAACTTTCTGTATCCTTTTGCTATATAATCGCATTGAATTCCAAGATTTGGATTTTCAGAAAGTTGATAGAAGCAGTCATCAAGCTTTTTGAGGTAGGTATTCCGTTGCTCAATACCCCATTTCTTCTGAGTATACCTACCGATATCAAGCAGGTCATGAACTGCTTGATTGGAAAGTCTAAATGAGGACATTAGTGAGACTTTTGGTCAAGGCTGTCTATCAGTTTTTCATACGAGTATTCAGCAATACCGCTGTTTTCGCCTTCGGTCAGTAGATTACGCAATGTTTCAAGCTTTGTTTCTGCGTCTTCCAAGACCCTAAGACCTGCTCTGATGACTTCGCTGGTAGAGCTATATCGACCTGTTTTGATCTGCTGAGTAATGAATGCATCAAAGTGCTCACCGAGCGTTATACTAGTATTCTTTGCCATGGTCATTCCTTGCTGTAGTTTGCGAGTACCAATATTTGGTATTCTACTCTCAGATGCACAACAAGTCAATACAGCTGACCGCTATCGCGGCAGCTGATTGCAGTGTTGGTCGAACAAGAATCTTCTTTGACAATCTGCCTCCTGTAATGTACATTTAAGTGCACACAATATAGGAGATAAAAATGAAAACCATCACATTTACTGATTTTCGTAAAAAAGCTTCTGGTTTTATTACTGAAGTAGAACATGGAGAAGCGTTTATAATAGTCCGTCACGGCAAACCAGTAGCCGAAATAATTCCTTTTTCTGAAAAATCCATTAAGACGCCAGCATGGAAACAGAAAGGAATTCAATTGCAGCTTCAAGGTAGTGATTTATCCTCTGCCATTCTTGAAGATCGTGAGGACAATGTATGAAACTTGCGGTTGATTCATCTGCATTAGCCAAAAGGTATGTAAAAGAGATTGGTAGTAGCCAACTATACCAAGTATTGCAAAATGCGACAGAACTGGCGCTATGCGTAATATTAGTTCCTGAGATTATTTCAAGCTTGAATAGACGTAAAAGAGAAGGCTTTTTCTCACTTGAAGACTATCAATTAGCCAAAAAGCAACTTCTCAATGATGTGCGTGATGCAACTATTCTTCAAATCACACCTTCAGTAGTGTTGCGTTCTATTAAACTTCTAGAAGCAAATATACTACGAGCAATGGATGCTTTTCATCTAGCTTGTGCATTGGAGTGGCAAGCTGATTTGTTTGTAACATCAGATAAAAAACAATTTGAAGCAGCTGTTAACGCGGGCATTTCTTCAGAGTTTGTCGGCCAACAATAGTTTCGAGCCGACGGTTAACGCCCTCGGTGGATTCAAATTTCCAAGTTCCATGGCATCATTGTCGTTAATCAAAGTTCATCTAAGCCGCGGCTCAAACTGACGTTATCGCGCCGAGGAAAGCTCGGCGTATCTTTCAGGGTGAAAGTCCCTGTCGGGGAGGAGACTGAGAAGTATCCTTTTAAGGGTTGGAGAAAGGTCGAAGATCCGACCGGACTCTAGAAGCCAATGGGGTGTCTTATCAGGCATATTACTCGGAGGTGGGGAAAGCCCACCACATGGGGAAGGACCTGACGGAAGTCCGTAGCTTGCAAAGGAAACTCGTACCGGACAAGGTAGGGCTGGAGCAATACGAGCAAACCTCCCTGCAGGGAATAGCAATGAAGGCAAAAGAGAGTGCAAAGCACCGTTTTCAAGATCTTTACCGATGTCTGAACGCAAAATTTCTGATGAACTGCTGGCCGGATCTGAACAAAGATGCCGCCAGTGGTGTGGACGAAGTGACTGCGGAGGCTTACGAGGAGGAATTGGAGGCCAATATCAGGAATCTGGCAATGCGATTGAAAGAGAAACGGTACCGTGCCAAGCTGGTGCGGCGATGTTACATTCCCAAAGATAACGGCAAGGAAAGGCCGCGGGGTATCCCGGCGCTTGAGGACAGGTTGTTGCAATTGGCCTGTGCCAAGATCTTAACATCGATTTTTGAATCGGATTTCGTGGAGACCAGTTATGGGTATAGACCGAACCGAAGTGCGAAGGAAGCAATCGAGGACCTTCAGTTCAATCTTCAGTTTGGAAATTTGGCTATATTGTCGAGGCAGATAGTAAAGGTTTCTTTGACAACATTGACCATGAGTGGCTGTTGCGAATGCTCCGGGAGAGGATCGACGATGCTGCCTTTTTAAACCTTGTCAGCAAGTGGCTGAAAGCGGGCATTCTGGATACGGATGGCAGGATTATTCATCCCGAGACAGGAACCCCGCAAGGCGGTATTGTTTCACCGGTACTGGCGAACGTATACCTCCATTTTGCATTGGATCTCTGGTTTGAAAAGCGGGTGAAATCGAGGTGCAAAGGGGAGGCGTTTATACTCCGCTATGCAGACGATTTTATTTGTGCTTTTCGGTATCGCGACGATGCGATGCGATTTTATCGGGAGTAGCCTGATCGGTTGAGAAAATTCAACTTGTCAGTGGCGCCTGAGAAGACCCAAATGATCCGTTTCAGCCGATTTCATCCAGGCATGGAAAGGCGAATCTGCTTTCTGGGATTTGAGACCTATTGGATGAAAGATAACGAAGGTGTCGTCCGAGTCAGGCAACGCACGGCTCGGAAGAAACTTCAAAGTGCTTGCAGGCGCATCAAGGAATGGATAAAGAGCAACCGTCATTTAAAAGGCAAGGCTTTTATCGTAGCCCTGAATCGGAGACTCCGGGGACATTATAATTATTACAATATCCCCGGCAATTTATACTCTCTGGGTCAGTTCTACCATTGGGCAGCAGGATGTGCATTCAAGTGGTTGAATCGACGCGGGGGCAAACGCAAGAGCTTTACCTGGGAGGCTTTCAGCCGAGCCATTGATCGGTTGGGAATAGCCAAGCCCAGAATGGTAGTGGTTAACCGACCACATCGGGTTTTTGCATAATCTTGAATTTTTCGCGAAAGTGAGTACAACCGAGGAACCGGATGCGGGAAAACCGCACGTCCGGGTCTGTACGGGGGGCTACTGGTAACAGGAGTTCCTACCGTGAGAGGATGCACAATAATACAGTATTATGACAGAAGGTGGTCACAAATTGTGACCACCTTCTGTCAAGCCACTGAATAAAATGACTGAGTCAAAATCAATGATTCAAGTAGGGGCTATTCAAAATCGGATTTTACTTATCCGAGGAGAGAAGGTCATCGTCGATTCAGAACTCGCTGAGTTTTATGGAGTTCCCACAAAGGTATTAAACCAGGCAGTACGAAGGAATATTGAAAGATTCCCAGAAGATTTCATGTTCCAATTGGATAAAAATGAAAAGAATGAGGTGGTCACAAATTGTGACCACCTTGAAATTCTCAAATTTTCTCATGTTAATCCCTTGGTATTCACGGAGCATGGAGCTCTCATGGCAGCTAATGTGCTGAATTCGTCACGTGCAGTCGAGGTTGGGCTTTACATTGTCCGTGCTTTTGTTGCTTTGCGGAGTGTTATATCTGGACATAAGGAACTCGCGACAAAGATTGCTCAACTTGAGCGGAAGCTTGCTGATCATGATGGCCATATAATCGCAATTGTAAAAGCGATTAAGTCTTTAACTGACCCGAAACCGCTACCCAAGAAAAGACGTATAGGTTTCAAACCATGAATCCCAACAATCGGCTGAACACCGACCACCCCCGCCGCTCGTTCCTCGCTCTGGGCGTGGCGGGTTAGCCCGGCGTTCTGTGTGTAAAAACTGTATTAAAATGAGCAACAATCAAATAAATATCCGAAAAGCTAATATCTCAGATTCAGAAGCACTTACCAAGTGTATACATGAAGCATATGATATATATTCATCACGACTTGGTGATGTCGTATTACCCCCTATGAAAGTGGACTACAAAGAAGAGATTAGAGACTTTCCTACGTGGATAGCTGAACTAGTATCGTGTCTCAAAAATTATGACTCTAAAATTGGTAATATGAAATAACCGGCCATTAGCAATAAATAATCCACATATTTTTGGAATCTGGTTCTTTATGGCTTGATTTATTGAAACTGACGCATTATTATACCTC
>JAHJRI010000491.1 GCA_018830885.1 bacterium
GTTTCCCCATTTTTATCGATAACGCCAGCTGGTATTACTAATTGGAGTTTTTACAATGAGTTCATATGGATACTCCGGAAGCGTGTTGAAAATCGACCTGAGTCATCAAGCGGTAAGCACCGAAGAGACCGATCCGAAAATGATTGATCAATATATGGGGGGGGCCGGTTTTGGGGCTAAATACCTGAATGATGAAAACCCGGACGGCATTCACTGGTCCGACCCTGAAAACCGCATGATCATCGCAAACGGTCCATTCAGTGGAACACCGTTCAGGAGCTCAGCCACCATTTGCATTGTCACCAAATCTCCCATGACAAATACAGCCGTCTCCTCTCAGGCGAATGGTTATGCCGGTGCCTGGCTGAAGTCCTGTGGCTATGACGCCATTGTCATCAAGGGATGTGCAGACGAATGGTCCTATCTATATGTCACTGAGGACAAGGTCGAGATCAGGTCTGCAAAACACCTGCTGGGCAAGGATGGTCTGGATACCCAGGAGATTCTCAGGCAGGAACTGGGTGTGGACCGCAGCAGCAAATCAGTCAGTGTATACTGTATCGGGCCTGCTGGGGAAAACAAGGTTCGTTTCAGCATGATTATTGGTGACGGGACTCACACTGCGTCAAAAGGGGGTGTGGGAGCCGTGATGGGGGCCAAAAGACTCAAAGCCTTCGTTATCCGCCGCGGAAAAATAAAACCCAACATCCATGATCGTCCACAATTGGTTGCTATTGCCAAAGAGCTGCATATTGGGGCAACGGAGACTTTTCTGGATGGATCGCGGCATAAATGGGGTACGAACGGCACTTTCTCCGGTCTGCACAAGGTCGGGGCCCTTCCGGTAAAAAACTATACAACCAATATTTTTCCAACCCATGAAAAAATGAACGGTCAGTACGTTCGAACCGAGTTTAAGGCGATTGAAAAGCATCCCTGCTTTAATTGTGGGATTAATCATATCTATGACAGAGAGGTGAGTGTCGGCGAATTTAAAGGGTTTGTGGCGGAGGAACCAGAATATGAAGCGTTTGCCGCGTTCGGGCCCCAGATCGGTCAAACCGATGCCGGGGCTGTTTTCTATCTCACGGATCTGGCGGATCGTCTGGGAATCGACCTGAACGAAGTGGGCTGGCTTATCGGCTGGGTCATGGAATGCTATGAAAAAGGCGTGCTGAAGGCCGATGATCTGGACGGCCTTGATTTTACCTGGGGAAATGTCGACACCGTCAAAGAGATCATGATTCGAATATCCCAGCGCAGGGGGGTGGGTGCGCTGCTGGCCGACGGTGTTAAACGGGCCGCGGAGAAAATAGGTGGCGAAGCAGTCAATATGGCCGTTTATACCATGAAAGGATCCACACCACGGGGTCATGATCATCGTGCGCGCTGGCATGAGCTGGTTGATACCTGCATGACCAATACCAGTACCTTGGAAGCAACGTTTGTTGGCGTCAGACCCCATCTGATGGACATGCCACCGGTACATGACCCTTTCTCTCCCTGGGAGGTGCCGCTGGTGATTGCTTACCAGAACGGCTGGGCTATTATCGAAGACTGCCTGGGGGCCTGTCGATTCAACATGAATTACCCCAAAACGGTGATTCGGGCATACAACGCTCTGACCAACCAGAACAGATCCCTCCAGGAAATACTGACCATCGGGAAACGGATCGTCAACACCCTGCGTTTGTTCAATATCCGCAATGGACTGACACCGGATATGGAAGCGCCCAGCGTTCGCTATGGTTCAGGACCGGTGGATGGTCCGGCTCAAGGGCGACGGATTCTGGACCATTGGGATCACATTCGCAAAATATATTATCTGAGCATGGGGTGGGACACTGAAACGGGTGCCCCATTGCCCGATACATTAAAAGCATTGGATTTACAATAGCAGACAAGATTGCGCTGCTGAATCATCCATACGGAAAAGAGAGGTCACATCTAATGGAAAAAAATATTGGTTTCATCGGTTTAGGTGCCATGGGAAAACCGATGGCGATAAACCTGGTAAAAAAAGGGTACCGGGTAACCGTTTACGACCTGCGGTCCGAACCAATGGCAGAGCTGAAAGCAATAGGGGCAACCACAGCGAGTTCCTGTAAAGCGGTTGCCGAATGTTCCGACGTTGTCATTACCATGCTGCTTGCCTCGTCCCATGTCGAAAATGCGGTTTTAGGGGTTGATGGCGTGCTGGAAGGCGCAAAGGTCGGGTTAACCCTGATCGACATGAGTTCCATTGAACCGTCTACCACCCGGAAAGTGGGGAAGATCCTGTTTGAAAAAGGTATTGGCATGCTGGATGGACCGGTTGCCAGGGGAGTCAAGGCAGCCGTTGCCGGGACGCTCGCGATCTTTGTCGGTGGTGACAAGGCGCTTTTTGAAGAAAACCGGGAACTCCTCGGTGCACTGGGTACGGATGTCAGTTATGTCGGGGCACTGGGGTGCGGCGCGGTTGTCAAGATAGTGAATCAGCTTGTACTCTCTCTCAACGTGGTTGCGCTCGCTGAGGGCATGGTTCTCGGGGTGAAGGGGGGAGTGGATCCGGAGGTGCTGCTGACAGAACTGGAAAAAGGGTCGGCCAATAGTTTTGCCCTGCAGAACCATTACAAGAACTTTGTGATGAAGGATAATTTTGGGGAGAATATCTTTTCCACCGAGTATATTCTTAAAGACCTGCGGCAGGTTGTGGAAACGGCGAAGGATTTGAACGTACCCCTGCTGATGGGATCGGTCGCCACACAGATATATGAAATGGCGCGAGCCTCCGGGATGGGAAAGAATTACTTTCCGGTGGTCGTTCAGATCCTGGAAAATTTAACAGGCGTTCGGGTTAGAAATAAAAAGACCTGATGGTCGGGTGATCCGCAGGATGTGATGGATGAAAGCTCAGATTAGTGTGCATGGATTCTTAAAATACCGTGTTCCTCAAAAATTCAGAATGGCGCCGTTCGATCTTGAACTTGAATCCGAAATCTCGCTTTATTCACTGCTAAATCATTATCTTGGAATTGCAGCCCCTGGTACAACCATTCTGGTGAATGGAAAAATTGAAACGTCAGAATATCGCATACAGGATGGGGACTGCGTCCAGGTCATGTCTCCCATAGCGGAAGGGTAATTGAATGAAGGCGGTTTATCGCATCGCATCTTCGAAATTATTATACTGAACTCTCCAGGATGATTATCATTCGGTACGGGCATCAAATTCGATTCAGCGCTATTGACAAGTATAATGCGGATTTGGGATCCATAAGGGTGGGACGAAGTTAGTGAAAAAAGAAACTTCACGGTGAAACCGTCCAAACGGTTTCTTTCATGAGCCCGGCAATTCATCGAATCAATCAGGAGTCGTGTGAATCAGGATGATTATGTCAAATCGGTAATCAAAGCGTTTAACATTCTGGACTGTATCTACCAGAATAAAGAACCTGTCAGGCTGGAAGAATTAATAAAAATGACAGGAATCAAGAAGGCCACCTGCCACCGGTTACTTCAGACCCTTCTGCTGCAGAATCTGGTCGCGAAAGAACCCCGGACAAAACGATATAAACTCGGCCCCAAACTCATCACGCTTGGGCTTTCAGCTTTGGATCGGTTTGATTTGCATCGGGAAGCCCTGCCATTAATGAATCGGTTGCGGGATGAAACCGGTGAGTCGGTCAACCTTTCTATTTTAGATGGTCACGAAATTTTGACCATTGAGCGAATTCGCTCAGTCCATCTTTATAACATGAGTATTGGCGTCGGATCCCGATTACCTGTCTATTGTACCAGCCAGGGGAAGGCGATTCTGGCATTTTTAAATGGGGATCAACAATCGGAAATCATCAAATCCATTAATATTGTTCCGATGACAGATAAAACGATTCGCAACAAAAATGAATTGCTGGCTGAGCTCAAGAAAATTCGGTTTCAGGGCTATTCCGTGAACCGGGAGGAGTTCGAAATCGGGATCGGGGCTGTGGCGGCACCTATTCTGGGCCATTCCGGCGAGGCGGTGGGTTCACTGAATGTCTCGTTTGCTCTGGCACGTCATCCCGAACCCGAATTTATCAACCTGTTGGCTGAAAAAGTAATTGCCAGCTGTAAAAAACTGTCGTTTTTTCTGGGACATATCGAGCATTAGCCAGGATTCTGCCTTTGCCACAGTAGACAAGTGGGATTGCTTTTGCACGGCCCTGGGCAGAGAGGAACGGGTTACCCATCTGGACTGGGGGCAGAATCGTTATCGTGTTGAACATCTCTTTGTGACCGAGCAACTCCTGGATCATTCGAAGATCAATGCCGCTCATCAAACCATGGATCGTCAAACCGTGTCTAAAGGTATGACAGATCACCCTCCTTTGAAAATCCCAAGTCTCTAACGCCATTTTTTACCGCCTTTTGCAGACAGCTTTCGTGAAAGTGATCTTCTGATGCCGCCAGATCCTGGATCAGATGGTTGGAATCTGGTTTTTGGTTATCGAGTGGGTACCTATTCACCACTTTTTCAGCCATGGGAGCCGGGGTCTGTATGTGATTGAACGGATTGGGAGTGGTTAAACAGTGCCAGGATGGCGAAGTCAACGACCATTCTCGGAGGTGAGAAGCGAAGCTTGCAGCTTCGAACATGGATGGCAATCTAGAATGAATTCAATGATATAAATGTCCTGATGTTCATGGTGAGCCATATGCTGAATAGACACTCGCGTGGAATCAAGCAGAGATTCATCAAATTTCCAGAGGATGTGGCAGGAGAACGCGCGCGCTCTTGACAGGAAAGGACCGGGGCATTTGGCAGGTTGGTATCGGACGAGTTGCATAAGGGAATATTTCCCGGTATTGAAGGAGATACAAACATGGAAAAAATATCATCCATTGCTACCTCCAGCTTCAAAAAATAAGCCCTGAAAAGGAGACTGCCATGTCCCGGCCCTCAGACCTGTCCCACTTGAATCGTTTATACGAGATGTTCTCCAAACAAATCCTGGAGGACTATTTTGCCTTTCTTCGATTTAAAAGTATCAGCTCGGAACCGGAATTCTCGTCCCAGGTCAACGACTGCGCCATCTGGTTGAAACAGTATCTCGAAGAGAGCTGTTTTCAGGTTGAACTGTGGGAGGGAGACGGATTCCCGGTGGTTTTTGGCCGGAACATGCAGGCTGGCCCGGATAAGCCAACGGTTTTGTTGTATGGGCATTACGATGTGCAACCGGTAGACCCCCTGGAACTGTGGACGTCCCCACCGTTTGAACCGGTTCAGAAAGGGGACGTGGTTTTCGCCCGGGGAGCGCAGGACAACAAGGGGCAGACCATGTATGTCATTGCCGCCTTGAGGGCAATGGCAGCAGAACCGGGCGGGCTGCCCGTGAATGTCAAGATCTGCCTGGATGGCGAGGAGGAGAGCGGCAGTTTCAACCTTAAACAGCAGCTGAAAGCAAAACAGGGTGATTTAAGTGCCGATTACATGGCCATTGTCGATTTGGGAATGTTTGACGAGAACCACCCGACCGTTTCCCTGGGCGTTAGAGGGATGTCCGCCATCACGGTTGTTGTCACAGGGTCAGATACCGATCTTCATTCCGGTGTTCACGGTGGTATTGTCTACAACCCCAACCATGCCCTGGTGGAAATATTGGCCAGCCTGCGGGACAAGTCCGGGCGGATAACAGTTCCCGGCTTTTATGACGAGGTGACGGAATTGTCCGAAGATATTCGCAGCAGACTCTGGTCCGGCATTGACGCGGCCACATACGAACAGGTATTCGGCGCCAGGGCCACCGGTGGTGAAAAAGCCTATCCGCTCACGGAGTCGGCAAGTACCCGGCCAACATTGGAAATCAATGGCATCGCAGGGGGATATGCGGGGGATGGATTTAAAACCGTCATTCCTGCCAAAGCAGTGGCCAAAATATCCTGTCGTCTGGTTCCCAACCAGGACCCGGACAGGATCCGGCAGTTGTTGATCGACTATATCAGAGAACTTACCCCGGATGGGGTTACGGTTGATTTCCCCGCACCAGTCAAAGGCGGTAAACCGGTCCGGTCCAATCCAGACTCAAAAATCGTCAAGGCGGTTGTCCAGGCCTATGGTGAGATATCAGGGGTTCAGGCCGGCTATCACCTGGAAGGGGGTTCCGTTCCCATCATCGCGGACATGCTGGATACAACCGGAGCTGAACTTGTCATGATGGGGTGGGGTCTGATCGGCGACAATATGCATGCGCCCAATGAATCCTTCAGCCTGCAACGGATGCAAAAGGGATTTATCACCATTGCCAGAATGCTGGAAATTATGGGTGGAGACACCGCTGCTGAAACATGACCGTAGACTGATTCTTCGAGGAGCCGCTATCTGCTGACTTCATGGCAGCCCAACTGAAAGGGGCCGCCAACAGTCAGGTACCTGATTCATAACAGTTTGAAAGGCCATTGCAGTCAGTAATGGCCGGTAAGGTTTCTGGAAACCGTTAAAGCCTGTTTGGCAACCGTTCCACCAAGGGGATACCGGTTCAAAACACCCTCGACTTTAGTCCCACGACAGGTTAAAACAGACCACTGGGATCCGGCCAGAAACGATATGAACAGGCAGGTTGCACCTGTCTATTGGCTGCGCGCATCACTGGCAGGATTCACAGTAGACAGATGGTTTGTATAAAGCTTATGGTTGCACAGCGGGCGTATCAAGCGATTGATCGATCACCGATCTGAACCTGAATCAGCATCATTGGCTGCCAATACCCATAATCCAAGCTATTCAAGAAATACGATAACAATATTCCGCCCAGCACAGAACTGATTGTACTGTTTTAGTTTCTCTTCTAAGCATCTGAACTGATACACAATACCGGACTCGAATGGTGTCGTTCCCTGGTCGACACGGAATCTAGAATAATTTCAAAGATATGCTAGCCTGGATGCCGGATCAAGTCCGGCATGACAGGGAGAACGCTTGATTGTCAAGATAACTGAGTTTACCAACTGATATAACCTGATGAGACTTCGAACCATCCTCTTTATGCTCGCCTTACTGGCTTTTATTTCAGCCTTCACCGGAGGAATGCTCTATTATTCATCGTTTAAGCAGTCGATTCTGCAAATTGCTGAATTGGAAAGCCGCCTCAATGTTACCAATAACAAAGAACAGTTCTCATTCCTGTTAACTGAGAAATTAAACAGTGTTAAAGCGCTTTCCGGTATTAAGGAATTGAAGCATGCCCTTGAAACTCCCAACCCCGAAAACATCGAAACGGCCAATGACATCCTGGTGCACTTCAATGAGACGCTCGCTTCTGATGTTTGCTATTTAATGGACAGGGCGGGCAACACCATCTCATCCAGCAATTTTTCAGCCTCCGACAGCTTTGTTGGGAAGAACTATTCGTTTCGGCCCTATTTTCAGAACGCCATTGGTGGTCAATCCGCAATATATCTGGCCCTGGGTGTGACATCAAAGAAAAGAGGGGTTTACTACGGTCATCCGCTCTTCGGGAAAGACAGCAAGGATCCGATCGGGGTACTGGTTTTGAAGGCCCCTGTCGAATTCATGGAAAAATCGCTGCAGTCCCACGGTTATATCCGTGAAGCAATCGTGATGGTGGTCGCTCCGAATGGCATCATTTTTATGTCCAACCAGCACGCCTGGCTCTATCAATCAATGACCAGGCTGGATGATGAGACAACAGCCAGAATTGCCGGAAGCCGGCAGTTTGGAACAGGCCCCTGGAACTGGACCGGCCTGGTGCTGGATACCGACAACCGAATCATCGACCGTGCAGGAAAAGCGTTTTTATATCACCGCACCGATATTGACGATCTTCCCGGTTGGTCCCTGATCAATCTGATCAGCATCGACCAGATATCAAAAGATGCGATCAATCCGTTTATCCTCCCTTCAGGATATATTGTCGCTGCCGTTTTCTTTTTTGTTGGTATTTCGGTTGTCGTTTTATACAGAATGGCCAGTTCCGAACTTGGCAAGCGAAAAGCGGTGGAAGGGGTATTGCGTACCAGTGAAAACCGCTACCGGGTTTTAACGGAAGAGTCGCCCCAGGGAATCTCGCTCATTGGCGCTGACGGTGTTTATAAATATATCAATCCAAAGTTCCAGGAAATATTCGGCTATTCGTTAAACGATTTTTCAACCGGGGCTGAATGGTTTACGTTGGCCTTTCCCGATCGTGAGCACAGATTAAAAATTATATCGGCCTGGAACAGTGATCAGGAGGACCACGGATTGGGTGAATGCCGGCCCAGAACATACGATGTCAGATGCAAGGACGGTTCTGTTAAAACTATTTTTTTTCGCTCGGTTGCCCTGGAAAACGGAGATCAAATCGTCACTTATGAAGACATCACCGTGCAAAACAGGATTGCAGAAGCACTCAAGGAGAGCGAAGAAAAATTCAGGCTGATTTCCGAACAATCCCTTTTGGGAATCTCCATTATCCAGGACGGGGTGTATAAATATGTGAACCAGGCAACCGCTCTCTTCACTGGATACTCCATCGAAGAGATGATGGGATGGAAAGCAGAGGAGTTTACCAGACTGATTCATCCGGATGATCTCAATTTTGTGATGGACCAGTTCAAGAAGAAACAGGCAGGAGAACAGGATGCTGTGGTTAACTATATCTATCGGGGAATCAGTAAATCCGGTGACGTCAAGTGGATAGAACAGTATTCAAAATCAGTGCTGTATAATGGCAGGACGGCAGATCTGGTGACAGTGAATGATGTGACCGATCGAAAAAAAGCAGAGGACTCCTTGCGGGCGAGTGAAGAGCAGTTTCAACAGATCGCCAGTAACATTCGTTCGGTTCTTTGGATCTGGTCTGCAGACTGGAGTATTCTTTATTTTGTGAGTTCGGCATTTGAAGTGATCTGGCAGGTAAACCGCGAAAGTCTCCATCAAAAGCCCCATTTATGGCTTGAGTCCATCGTGGCGGATGAGCGACACAAAGTGGTCACATTTGTCAGCAATATTTCGAATGATGACGGCAAACCACTTTTATTTCCCGAGTACAGAATTCAGCGCACTGACGGATCCATCCGCTGGATCACTTCTCGCGCGTTTCCTGTTTTTAACGACCGGAAAGAGGTCATTCGGTGGGTTGGGATTGCCGAAGATATGACGGATCATAAGTATAGCCAGGAACTGATTATCCAATATGAAAAGATGATGTCTGTTGGCGGTCTCGCAGCCGGGATGGCCCATGAATTGAATAATCCCCTGGGAGGTATCCTTCAGGGGATCCAGAACATCAAGCGCAGACTTTCACCGGATCTGGCAGCCAACCAGGAAGTCGCCGAAAAATGCGGTGTCAATCTTCAAGATCTTCAAGACTACATGGAAAAGAGGGACATCGACACATATATACAAGGAGTTAGGGATTCCGGGGAACGAGCGGCGAAGATTATATCAGATATGCTGAGTTTCAGTCGCAAAAGCGAATCTCAAATGGTTCCTGCCAATCTCAACCAATTGTTGGAATATGCCTTGAAACTGGCTGAAAGTGATTTCGATCTGAAGAAAAAATATGATTTTAAAGATTTGCAGATTATCAAAGAGTTCGATCCAGATCTGCCGGAGGTACCCTGTATCGAATCTGAAATAACACAGGTGATATTGAACCTGCTTCGGAATTCAGCCCAGGCGTTGGCAGAAATGGAGCATTTGGAAGTTCCCCGGATCATTTTACGAACTTCCGCCGATGGCGATACCGTCAAGATTGAAATTGAAGACAACGGCCCCGGAATTCCCGAGTCAACCAAAATGAGGATATTTGAACCTTTTTTTACAACAAAACCCGTTGGCCAGGGCACGGGATTAGGTCTGGCCGTCTCTTATATGATCATTACCAAAAATCACAGCGGCGTCCTGGCTGTCGAATCCGATGGGAATCGAGGCACAACGTTTATCATTCAGTTACCGGTTTGACGGAGAAATACGGTCATGTTCTATTCACCCACTTACTCATACTTTCAATACTATCTAGCGCTTGCTGCAGGTTTTTACCGGCTTTGAATTTTGGAACCAGTTTACCCGGGATGATCAGGGGTTCCCCTGTTTGCGGATTTCTCCCCGGGCGGCTTTTACGGACCGCAGGATAAAAAGTCCCAAATCCCGTCATGGTAAATTTTTTGCCATCCACCAGGGTATCCTGGATGATTTGAAATACTGCATCAAGTGCGCTTCCTGCCTGGGTTTTATTGAGTCCGGCGTTTTCAGCCACGATGGTGATCATATCTGCTTTGGTCAGGTTATTACCCATGCTTTCTCCCTGTTATAATTAAGTACTTAACTTTTTTAGAATAAAAATGCGGGTAACGAATCACCCCGTTTTCTGAGCAGAAGCTGAGACCGGTATCATAGGCAACCGGCCTTGCAACCGACCGCTAGAACAATCAAATCTCACGTTCCCCTTTTAGTTTTTTGAGGATGGCTTTCACATTTTCTATCGTAACGGGGTACATTCGGAACAGCGTTTTTTTCTTTTCCAGTTCCGCCTGCTTGATATATTCCAGGATCTGCATGATTCTGGGATCCGGCTGCTGGATATTGCGGGAGCCCCCCCTTTTTCCAGGAAAGGCCTGGTTCAGCATTCTGAATATGATCCTGACAAGGATTGCCCGGTACTTGGGCAAGGCGAGATTATCGGGGACCTTGTCCAGGTAAAACTCATATCGCAAAATCTTATGAAGGATCGCTTCAAACTGAGGTAACCAGACATCCGGCATTTTATCGAATTCAATAATCCTGACATAGCCGGCGATTTTCTCCTCGGGCATTCTGCGTTTTTGAACTCTTTTTTGAAACCAGGCCATACGCTCACCGAAAAGATAATATGCAGTGCATCAGGGGCTTGAAGACAGTGTGGCCTGATTATCCCATATCCAGGATTCATCTGCAAACGAAATACATTCAAAGGGGGGGCGTTTAATAAAAGATCTGTGGAGCGGTTAGTGCGTCTACTCATCAGGAACTGCTCAACAGGGGTATCCCGTCTACCCCGTCGTTCCAAATAGCTCCGCCCCATTTTCAGTTTTGGCTGGTGTTTTGGTGAATCTGCCGGGTTCGCTGGGTGCTTTCTAAATAATGGTCAAATATAACCATGAGTCATATTTGACCATCATCTACTTCGTCCATCCGGTTACCCGGGCGTATCCCCCAGAATCCGAATGACACATGAACTCAACCGGTTAAGTACTATTAACGTAACTTCTCAATAACCTCTGGCGATTTCGTTAATGGTTCAAAAAAACTGTAGACACAGGGGAGTTTTTCTGTCACAGTTTGCTACATGAACATTCCAAAAAGAAAAATTCCCGAATTACCGAACATACCCAAAGATGA
>JAHJRI010000492.1 GCA_018830885.1 bacterium
CCAGGGAGCCATGAATCTTGTCCTCAACAACCGTCACGTCGACCTTTGCGATGACGTCCCCCAGGTCTTCAATGCTTTTCTGGTAAACCCGCTTTACCGCATCCCATCGCAATGAGGGTTTGAAGATCTTACCCACCGGGGTCAGGGGGATTTGGTCCATGATAAACACCTCCTTGGGCACGGCGGCGCGCTCACCGATCTCTTTCTGCAGATAGTCGAGAATATCCTGGGCTGTCAGTGTCGAGCCCTGCTGCAACTGCACAAATGCGACCGGTACCTCGCCAGCATGGGGATCCGGTCTGCCGACGGCAGCGGCCACCTGAACGCCCGCCAGGCGATAGAGCGGTTCCTCGATCATGGCCGGATCAATATTGTGCCCGCCCCGGATGATAAGGTCCTTTTCACGACCGGTCAGCCAGAAGTACCCCTCAGCATCCTGGCGTCCCAGGTCCCCCGTATTGAACCACCCCTCCTGCATCCAGATATCCCTGTTCTTGCTCTCTTCGAGATAACCCTTGAAAACCGTCGGCCCCTGAATACAGATCGCCCCGATTTCGTTCAACGCGGCATCCCGGACGCCCTTGAGGTCTTTGACCATGACCTTCATGTTTGAATAGGGCAACCGCAGGCCTATGGAGCCCACCCGCTGCTCTCCGTGCGGCGGATTGATTGAGGAGGCCGTCGTGCCCTCGGTCAGTCCATAGCCCTCGAGAACCTTCATGTCCGTATGGGCCTCAAAACGCTGCATCAGTTCTACGGACAGCGGAGCGGCCCCGCAAAGGGCAAATTTAAGGGAAGAGATATCCGCATCCCCCTTGGGAATGTCCAGCAGCACCGACAGGACAGTCGGGACGCAGGAAAAGAAGGCCGCCCGGTAATGTTCAACAATTTTGTAGAAATTCCCCATCACGGTCGGGTCCCGGTACCCCATGGGGGAGAGCAGCACGACCTGGGCGCCGATGGAGAAGGGAAACCCCCCGGTAACCATGGTTCCGTTGACATGAAACAGCGGCAGCCCGCAGAGAATACATTCGCCGGTATCGAGAAGACCGGCGGTTTTCATGATGCCGGCCATGGCCACTTCGTTGAAGTGGGTATGGGGTGCCAGTTTCGGGGTACCGGTTGTTCCACCGGTATGGTACATGGAGGCAATATCCGTCGACGCAATGACCCGCCCGGAATCAAGGGAGTCACCGTTGTACTTTGCAATCGTCTCGTCGAATCCGAGAATGCCCTCTTTTTCATCCGAAGGACCGAACACCCGCACAATCGCCTTCAGGTTCGGCAAATCATTCCGGATCTCCATAACCTTCTGCCAGATGTCCGAACCCGGAAACTCCCCCAGTGCCACGAGCACCTTTGTACCCGCCGCCTGGCAGATATCGCGGATGGTGGACGCTTCCAGCATGGGGTTAATGGGATTGATGATTCCCGCTGCTTCACCGCCCCACAGTACATAATGCGTATGGGGAGCGTTCGGCAGCAGGTAGGAGACCACATCCGTGGGACCGACACCCAGATCGTGAAAGAGGTTGGCTGTGCGGGTCACCTGGGAGATAAACTCGCCATAGGTGACCTGCATGGGCGCCGCATACTGGTCCCCTGTCAACATAAAACTCATGGCAATGGCATCCGGGTTGATTGCTGCGCCCTGTTTGATCAATTCATAGGTATTCTTTGCTGTCAGCCTCTCTTCCAGCGGGATCTCTTCTATTTTCTCGATGTCTGCCAGGCAGGTTACCTTAATCGCTTCCATAATCATCCTCGTCTGTGGGTCATCAGGGCACCTTGATTCAATGGAACTCAGTCAACATCAAAGGGTTCCTGAATGGACTCGTGCGTTTCTTGAAAGATCAACCCTTTGGTGCGGTAAGTTCGATCATTTTAATTCATCAAGGTGCCCATAAGTGTTAATGAAGGCCGGTAAGCGATATCTACACGCCCTGCCGTCTGCTTGTCAATCCCTTTCTACAGCCTTTGGACCCGCCGACAAGCCTCCCCTGCGTTCCTTCCATTTGCGACGGCTCAGGTTCAATCCCTATATATCACTAAAATTGAGGAAGTCAATCCGGATCAAAGCATGGACGCTCATTCGGGCCCCCTGGTGGCCGCTGAAAATGGCCGGGCTAAAAACCTGCCAGGCATACTCATGCCTTCCTTCAGAAACAGTGACTGCACCACGGTTGTCTTTTATTTAACACAGAAAACCGGGTCCTTTGGGCCCGGATTCTTTAGGGCACCTTGATTAACTGGAACTCAGCAGGCATCCAAGGGTTGATGTTTCAAGAACCCTGTAAGTCATGGATGGTTTCCAGGAGCTCCATGGCTGGGCTCGTGCGTTTCTTGAAAGATCAACCCTTTGTGCGGTATACTCGATCATTTTAATTAATCAAGGGGCCCTTTATTATGATTGACAAGATCGAGAATGGTCTGCTGCATGGTCGTAAAATGGGACCCCTTCCAGTAAACCCGGTCGCAGGAAGAGCATTGAAAAAATTCCTGGTAATAACGCTTTGTGCGCGGCAGGAGCCGTTCTGCGACACGATCCACCGTCACCGGCTGTATCAGGCCGTTGCAGTTCAGACAGCGGTGAAAGGGGGCAATCTGTGAATAGAGATCAAACCGGCTCAGGACTTCAGCAACCTGTTGCCGGGGTTTTGTGGCACGCAGCCAGTACCCGCGGGTAATCCGCTTAAACTTCAGCAATCCCCTGTCCCGCGTCAGAACGATCCGCTGCTCGGTTTCGGCAAGATCGGCGATTTCATGGTCATCGTAATCATTGCGGTACAGAGAATCAAATCCCAGCATACGCAGGATTCTGGCTGTCTTGCCGAGATGAACATCCAGAATGAAACGGGTACGCCGCAACGGCTTTTCCCTCAGGTGTACCAGGGAGGAAATATCGAGGGCCTCAAACACCGGGTAAACCGCAATCCGGTCGTCCGCCTGTAACTGGTAACTGAAGTCGACGGAGACACCGTTGGCGAGGATGAGATCGACTTCGGTGTGCGGCACACCGAGTGCTTCGATCACGTCTTTGATTGCCGGACTACCGTCAAAGGAGTGGCAAAACTGTTTCTTCCGCCGGGAAGCGGGCAGAAAATCGTTCAGTTCCTCATAGAAGCGGACGCAGGCCTGTTTTTGGGTCATAAACGGCAGGATTATCTGGGAGTTGATGGCTATGCTTCCCGGGGTGGAATATCGCCGATAGGGGAATTGCAACCGGGAATCACGACATTGAACACACATAAAAAAAACACCCGGTGGCGCCCCTGAAATGCGACGGCCGTTCAACCCATCGGATTCTGCCACTTCGCTTTTACATCCTCCCGGCTTCCACCGGATGCTTCAAATTTCTTTATGATTTCTGCCAGTAACCGTGTCTTCTGGTCCTTGGGCATCTGCATCCTTCTCAGACAGGAGACAACCTGCAGCAGACACCATTGTGCCCCGTCATTAAACTTTATTTTCTTAAAGGCCGCGTAGTATTTATGATAGGTGTTAAACATCTCTTTCATGTAAAACTGATTGTTATCTTTTACCGCCTCCATTTCACATCTGATTGCTTCTTCAAAACAATCCCTTGCATCCTCGTATTTTTGATGGCTGATGCAGGCAAGGGATTTCCGCAAACAGGTATTATACTCTCTGATCTTATTTATCCTGTCATCTTGATAGATTCGGTCTTCACTCATATCAGGTTCAGGCTGGATGGTTTAACACTCGATGTTGCATCGCCATTGACGCAGCGGATGTCCCTTGAATTCATTTTGAAATCGACCCGGATGAAGCCTAACATACTAAATTCCAAATGAAAAGCTCTTTCCCGTCGATTCCTGGTGTCTATTTCAACGATCGTTTCCAGCCCTGATCAAACCCTGATTTTCCAGCCATCCGGCAGCGATGCGGGTTGCCATGGTGATGCCAGGCGAATTCAGCAGATGTTATTGGGAACAGAACGGCTATGGGGGATCAACAACTTGGGTTGGTCTCTGGGAGCAGAATTCAGCCAATTCCTGGAACGCCTGTCTCTGAGTGGAGGTTCCCATGACGGCAACAAGGTCGCCTTTCCTGAAACGATAGCTGGCTTCGGGGTTGGCAAAGAACATATTGTTGCGGACCACCCCCACCACCGTTGCCCCCACCTGCTGGCGGATGACAAGCTCCTGCAGGGTTTTCCCGACCAACCCGCTGCAGTGTCTCATGTCAACCCAGGTTATTTCGATCAGGTTTTTCGCAATTCTCAGCTGGTCGACGGGAAAATCGCCCCCTTGATGTTCCAGTGACGGTTTATAATATTGATGCCGTTCATGATCCACGTAGTTCTGGATAATGGTCGCCGGAATATGCAGATGCAACAGCGTCTGGCGGGCCACCTCCAGGCCGGCTTCCACTTCGGGCAGGACCACCACGTATGCGCCCAGTTCATAGAGATGGGCCATCTGTTCCACACCGTCGGCAATTGTGATGATGTTCAGATCGGACCTGATTTTTTTGATCCTGCTGATGGCAGACCGTGATATGGACGAGTTGGGAATGGACAGCAACATGAGATCGGCCTGATGGATCCGGGTTTCCTCCAGCACGGTATCCTGGCAGATATCCCCGAAGATGACGGGAAATCCTGCCTGCTTGCACTGTTCAAAACGACTGAAGTTCAGTTCGACGATCACAAATTTCACCTGGCTTAAACGAAGGATACGGGCAACATGTTGACCGATTCTGCCGCCGCCGGCGATCACCACATGGCCTTTCAATTCGGTTTCCGCCAGATTGACGGTTTCCACGAATTCATGTTTGAAAAGCTGTTTTTTGAGTGCATAGATAGGCGCTGCCAGATTGGACACCAGGGGTGTCAGCACCATGCTGATAATGGCTGTAGACAAAACATAGGAGTAAATCACCTCCCCGATGGATCCCGTCTCGATTCCGACCCTGGCCATCACAAATGAAAATTCGCCGATTTGAAAAAGACCCAGCCCCGCCGCCAGCGGAATAATGTTCCGGTACCCGAACAGACGGACCAGACCCCCGAAAATAGCCATTTTCGCGATTCCCACCAGCAGAACGATGATGAGAATGGTGCCGCCATTGGCGATGACAAAGGAGGGCTTCAGCAGCATACCGACGGAGGTAAAGAACAGCAGACCAAAAATATCCCTGAGGGAGATGATGTCGCTGAGCGCTTTATGACTGTAATCCGATTCACTGATCACCATCCCCGCAATAAAAGCGCCAAACGCGAAGGACAGGCCAACCAGGTAGGTGACATAGCCAACACCCAGCCCGATAGCCGTGATGGTCAGCAGAAAGAGCTCCTGTGATTCTCTCTGGGCAATATAGGAGAGCAATCTGGGCAGGAGTTTGGTGCCCAGCACGATCATGGCTGTCAGAAAAACAACCGATTTCAAAACCGCCACCCCCAGGATCGGCAAACCCGCTTTGGGATTGCTGAGTTGGGGCATGATGATGAGAAATGGCACAATCACCAGATCCTGTACGATCAACATACCGATCATCACCCGGCTGGACAGTGTCCCCATCCATCCCTGAGCCATCAGGGTCTTCAAAACCACCATCGTGCTGGAAAAGGAAATCAGCGCCCCAAACCAGAGCGACTGAATCAGGTTCCACCCCAGCCATTGACCCACACCAAATCCAAACACCATGGTCAGCACAATCTGGATCGGGGTGCCGATCAGGGAGACTTTCCAGACCGGTTTCAACTCCTTGAAGGAGAATTCAAGCCCCAGGGCAAACAGCAGCAAAGCAACCCCGATTTCAGCCAGCATCTCGATTTCATGCAACCGGGATACACTGATGCCGCCACTCAGGGAGCTTAACAGGACTCCCGCCAGAATATAACCCAGGATCAGTGGCTGCTTCAGTTTCTCCGCAATCAAAGCCCCCAGTAAACCAGCGATAACGATAATAATGATATCCCCTGCGATTCCCATGGTCACCTCAAAACGATGCTGTTTGCTGATTATTTCAATATTCTGCCTGCCTCATAACAGTGTTCTATAAGAGCGGCAAAATGTAAACAGGGAGTTTCCGGGGGAAGACCAAAAGCCAAACGGTTGCATCACCTGAAAAACCCTGTGTTCCCCTTCGGGAGGGTATGTGCGGGCAGACGAAACCCCAGGAAGGGGCTGGTAATTCCAAATCGGGTACTGTCCGACGAGGGTTTGCGACACCGGGTGCACCAAATATGGGTGGGTACCTGTAAGCGGAAAGAGGTTGTCTGTTCAGAAAACCTTGGAAGCCAGGGATGGGTTCCAGGAGCGCCAAGGATGGATTCATGCGTTTTTCTGAATAAATAACCTCTTGAAGCGGTTATGATCACAACCCCACATGTTTTTGGTGCACCCGCAACACCCCGTCCCTTGACACGGTCAAGAGGATTTCCTATGATCGCATCTCCAGGAAATTATCTTGAACAACCGATGCTTTTGCCATGGCGGCATCAGGCCGGATATGAAACCGCCCGGGTTCCAACCCCTTGGAAACACCGGATCTTTTTCCACCCTGTTTCTGCTGTATGACCTGAATCCATATCCATCCAATGAAAATCATCAATCTGGGATCTATCAATATTGATCATGTCTACCAGGTCGATCATTTTGCACAGCCGGGAGAAACGCTCCAGGCCGATTCCTATAAAGTATTTCCGGGCGGCAAGGGGTTGAACCAGTCACTGGCTCTGGCCGGTGCCGGTGTTACGGTTCTACATGCCGGAAAGGTCGGACCGGGGGCGGAATGGCTGATTCGTCTGTTGCAGGACCGTGGCATCGATACTTCCCTGCTCAGCGAAAGTGCCAGACCAACCGGCCATGCGGTGATCCAGGTGATTCCCTCCGGGGAAAATGCCATCGTTATCGATGGGGGAGCCAACCGGGATCTTGATGAAGGGCTGATTCAAAGGACCCTGGCTGCCCTGTCCCCCGGTGACTTTCTGCTCCTTCAAAATGAAGTCAATGGTGTCGGTGATATGATCAGGGCCTGTGCCGATCGGCCCATCAACGTCGTTTTCAATCCCGCTCCCATGACAGCCACGGTCTCTTCTTATCCTCTGGATCGTGTCGACTGGTTTATACTTAACCAGGTCGAGGGTTCAGACATGACGCGCCAAGCCGACCCCGAAGGTATTCTGAAAGCCATGCTGAAACGCTATCCAAAGGCAAAGACGGTTCTGACCCTTGGCAGCAAGGGGCTTCTCTATGGTGACAGTCAACAGACATTTCCCGTTGCGGCTGAATCGGTCAATGCCATCGATACAACGGGCACCGGGGATACCTTCATTGGTTTTTTTCTTGGGGCAGTGATGAACGACAGACCCCTCAAAACGGCATTGGAAGAGGGATGCCAGGCTGCTGCCATCTGTGCCACAAGAGAAGGGGCCGCCAAAATATGCCGAGTTAGCTCCTTTTTTCGCCTGAGGAGAGGGAAATCGTCGGCTCCGTGATGCGCAGAGATTGCTGAGAAGGCAGGGTTCAATCCAGCGGTTTTTCTCCAGGATCCTGGTCAATCTCCTTTTCATGTTCCTGGTAAAACAGGCGCCGTGTCGGATAGGCGAACTCGATGTCACTGTTATTCCCAAATTCGGTTAAAATCGCCTCCCACAGGGCTTGCTCGGTGTTCCGCCGTTGATGGGGTTCGCAAAGATAGCGGATGGTCAAAAGGACACCGGAGTCCCTGACGGTTGTATAGACGGCTGGGTCCAGGATAGAGTATCGAATGAGATACTTTGGCGGTTCTCTCTTCAGTTTTTTCTCGACCGCTTTTTTAATATGGCCCACTGATTTGTTTGCAATGTCGAGCAGCAGCCCCTTGGCTTTTTTCCAATCGCTCTCGAAAGTAATGAGCACCGGTATTTCATTCCATAAAAATTTCAGACCCTTGCTGTAATTGGCAACCATCTGGCTGAAGACCAGACCATTCGGCACATGAATGATCCGGCCCGTGCTTTGATCGGCATCGACCCAGTTACCCACCTCAAGGATACTGAACTGGAAAATTCGCATATCCACCACATCCCCTGATTTTTCACCGATCTGAATGCGATCACCAATGTCAAATGGCTTCCTGAAAAAGATAAACAGCCAGGCGGCCAGGTTCGCAACCGGTTCTTTCAAAGCCACAGCCAGTCCTGCCGTGGCCAGACCCAGGAACATGGACAGGGATTGAAAGGCTTCAAACCAGATCCGTCCGACCAGCAACATCCCGAGAATCGATACCAGGTAGTTGGCGCCGCGCCGCCATTGATATTTTGTATCAATGGTGATGGTTCGATCAAAAACGATTTTCAGGGTGATTTTTCGTACCACCCAGAGAAAAAGAATGGCAAAAAAAGTATAGATGATTTTGCTCTGGGCTGCCGGAGATAAACCAAAGATTAAAATGGACCAGTCGGATAATTTCTGCAATTGATCGCTCCGAATCAGAATTGTCTGAAAATGGATCAGACCCTGGCTGGATGTCGGGTCATCGTCCTGAATAGTTTAATATCTTCCTCGCAACCTGTCTAATTATACTTCATGATGGCTTTTCCATATGACGATTCCGGTTTATCCATCCACATGTTTCTGAACCCGGCAAAGCAGCATGGGTTTTCCGTGATGGTCACAGACTGTCCCACAGAATCAGACCTGACTGCAGGGGTGCACCAAAATCATGTGGGTAGTTCGTCACACCCGCGCAGGCTGGTGTCCAGATGTGTAAACGGTGAATTACACCTGGGTGCCCACCTCCGCGGGCATGGCGGGAGAGATACAGCTCTTTTTTGTTGAAACGAAATTCGAAATTGCCCACATGATTTTGGTGCACCCGACTGCAGGTCCTGTTTGACTGAGAAGGAAATAGTTTGTATTTCTTACCGACAGATAATTGTTCACGAAAACTGCACGGAGCAGAAACAACCGGTTATCAGAGAAAACAGGACGTTTTTTTAATTATTTGCCAGCAGGAATGCCAATGAGCAAACAGGAAAAGAGCCAGGAACAACTTATTGCTGAAATAGAAGACCTGAAAAAACAAATCCGGAAAATTGGAAATGGCTATCTGGATACAGAATTGGGCTATGTGCTGCTCAACCTGATCGAAGACCCGATCAGCGTGGTAGATCCTGAGATGAGATATGTATTTGCTAACAGGAAAGCGGTTCAACTCTTAAATACGGATAGTGAATCCATCACCGGCAAAACCGTTCATGAAATGTTTCCAGATCATGAAGCGATTCCCATGACCCGAAATTTAAAAAAGGTTTTTGAAGAAGGCATCATCATACACAAAGAGCGGAAATTCCGTTTTTCGGACCGGACTATCTGGCTGAATACACAACTGGTACCTGTCAAAAGCCGGGCAGGTGGTGTTGAGCGTGTCTTGTCTATTTCACGAGATATTACGGACCGCAAGCGGGGAGAAGAAGCGCTGCATGAAAGCGAGGAAAGATTCCGGTTTCTGGCTGAAAATATGGCCGATATCATCTGGACACTGGATCTGAATTTCCAGACCACCTATGTGAGCCCCTCTGTTAAAAAAATTCTCGGATTTACACCGGAAGAGCGAAAAAGGCAGACACTGGCAGAAATGGTCACCCCGGAATCTCTTGAAAAGGCCCTGAAAACGTTTGAGACGGAAATTCTGTACGAAGGAGAGCAGGACGCTGATCGGGATAGATCCGTAACCATTGAAACAGAATACTATCATGCCGAGGGTCACACCCTCTGGATGGAAAACATTCTGAAAGCGATCCGGGACAAGGATGGCGGGATTGTTGGATTTTATGGGGCCTCTCGAGACATTACCGAACGCAAGCAGGCGGAAGAAGCGCTGCGTTTGAGCAGCGAAAAATACAGGGAACTGGTGGATCTTCTGCCACAGGTGGTTTATGAGACAGATGCCATGGGGAACCTGACTTTTGTAAACCAGTATGCTTTTGACCTGTTCCAGTATACTCAGAAAGATTTGGAACGCGGGGTCAATGCACTTCAGATGATCGTGCCCGAGGATCACGAAAAAGCAGTGCGCAACATCTCAGAAGTGATGGCCGGCAAGATGACTGGCAGCACAGAATATATCATGCAGAAAAAAGATGGCACCCGTTTCCCTGTTATCATCCACTCAACTCGGATCGTCCGGGAAGGTCGTCCTGTCGGTCTGAGAGGTATTATCATTGACAATACAGAGCGTAAAAAAACAGAAAAAAAACTCCAGGCCAGTGAGAAGAAGTTCCGGCAAATCTTTGAAAACGCACTAACCCCCTATTATGAAACATCGCTTGAGGGAACCCTGCAGGAAATATCGCCATCGGTGGAAAGGTATCTGAAATATACCCGTAAAGAATTGATCGGCAGCCCAATCGTGAGTTTGTACGCGGATCCCGTCCAGCGGGACAGATTTATTAACAAACTGCTGCAGGAAGGGGAGCTGATTGACGAAGAAATACTCGTCAGAGACAAAGACGGCGCTATCCTGCATGCACTGCTCACCGCCAAATATATCAAAGAGGAATCAAAAATAGTGGGCTCCCTGCTTGATATTACCAAACGCAAAAAGGCTGAACAAGCGCTCAGGGATTCAGAAGAGCTGTTCAGAACGACCGTCAATGCCATGAATGAAGGGCTGGTTGTCACCGACACCGACTTCAAACCCATATTCGCAAATCCCAAGATGTATGCATCTACCGGGTACGATGAACGGGATCTACCAGATTTGAATATAGAAAATTTTTATACCCCGGAATCACAATCCAAACTCATGGCGGTATTTGCAGAAAATATCGCCACCAGAAACGTGCTTTTTCAGGAGGTTCAGATAGTCAAAAAAGATGGGACGATTGCCGATTACCTTCTTTCAGGCAGCCTGATCCTCAAAGAAGGCAAATTCTGGAAAGCGGTCGCCACATTTACCGATATATCCGATATCAAGCGCGGGGAAGAAGAAAGGGAAAAAACCATCCTTGAGCTGGAAAAAGCATTGAAATCCATTAAAACACTCAGCGGCCTGCTGCCCATTTGCGCTTCCTGCAAAAAGATCCGGGATGACAAAGGGTATTGGAATCAAATTGAGTCCTATATCGAGACCCATTCTGAAGCGCTGTTCAGTCATGGAATCTGCCCTAAATGCGCCGAAACCCTCTACGGTGATACAGATTGGTTCAAGAAGTCAAAAAGCGAAAACAAATCGCTTTTCGAGGACAAGGACAGGGATCCGGATGATCCGAGATAGTCTCCCCAGGATCCCTTCACCACACGTATCCTGGCAGTTTCAATGATCTCAGGAAATCCAGAACCCATCTCCTGTCAGACGACCTCTTTCTCTCCTGACAGGTTTTGAAAACCCTTCTCAGTCAACAAACCCATCTGCCACCGAATTCCTGCCTGCTGCCCGCGTGACTTCTGTCATTTTTCAACTTCACCAGCAAGGGGAGCCTGCCGCGTTTTGAGCAGTAACAGCATGTTTCAGCCAGCAGACAGGATCAATCTGTCATTGAACCCATTCCCGACATCCATCCACGGCCGTCTTCCAGGGGCGGTTGCTGAATCGCGATCCTGGCGATGCGGACCCTCTCCCAACCCATTCAGCAACAGACCGGTCGTGACCTCCACGAGTCAGTTGAATGAGTCACTTAACAGCGAATTGCGTAACTTCTCAATAACCTCTGGCGATTTCGTTAATGGTTCAAAAAAACTGTAGACACAGGGGAGTTTTTCTGTCACAGTTTGCTACATGAACATTCCAAAAAGAAAAATTCCCGAATTACCGAACATACCCAAAGATGA
>JAHJRI010000047.1 GCA_018830885.1 bacterium
CCGTAGTTCTGCTGATCCAGTATTTTATTGTCCGTCATACCAAGCCGAATAAACTGTCCTTTCTGCACGGCTATTTCTTTTCCATCAATGTCGGTGGCATTATCGCCATCATGACCGTTGACCTGGGCGGATTTGATTCCCGCTACTATGCCGGGCTGAACCTGGTCATCATGGGGGTTAACCTCCTCCTTCCCTGGCGTGCCTTCCATTCGGCCATCAACAGTCTGCTCATGATCAGCATGTATATTGGCTTTAACCTGGCGGCCAATCTGGGGTTCAATTATCCCATCCTGTTAAACAATCTCTTCTTTATGACCTCCACTGCGATTATCGCGGTGAGTATCAACTATGTGAAGCATAAACAGGTGAAGGCGGAGTTCCAACTGCTGGTGCAGTTGAAAATGGCCCGTGATGCTCTCTGGAGCGAGATGGAACTGGCCAAGCGGATCCAGACCGCCCTGCTGCCCAACAAGGAAAAATTCAGCGGATTCGAGATTGCGGCGATCATGTCACCGGCCAGAGAGGTCGGTGGTGATTACTACGATATCATCGAGACCAAGGAAGGGGACAAGTGGATCACAATGGGGGATGTTTCCGGACACGGAGTGGATTCCGGTCTGATCATGATGATGGTGCAGACCAGCATTTTTGGGACGGTCAACAACGGTCACGAGAGAAAACCCTCCTACATTCTTGAGATGGCCAATACGGTCATCCGGGAGAACATCTCACGGCTGGGATCCAATCATTACATGACCATCATGGCTATTCAGTTTACGGATACCCAGATGACCCTGGCGGGAAAACACCAGGATGTTATTGTCTATCGCGCATCCCTGAATAAGACGGAGATTATTCCAACCAAAGGCACCTGGTTGGGTATTGCTGATGATATCAAAGACTATCTGGAAGATCAGACGGTGGAGATCGAGGAGGGTGATCTGATTCTGCTCTTTACGGACGGTATCACCGAGGCAGTGAATGATGACGGAGAAATGTACGGACAGGTCCGGCTGGAAAATGCATTGAATGAGTATGCCGATCTGCCGGTTGCGAGAATACTGGATAAAATCGTCAATGAAGTCAAGGATTTTCAGAAGGAACAGATGGATGATATGACCTTGATTGTTATTCGGAAAAGCCTCACGAATTGATCGGATAACCTCCGACATCTGTTTACCTTCTCGGAACCGATCAAGATGTCAAAGTCCATCTTCAAACACTCAAACGTCAAGGTCAACCTGCTGACGCTCTCCTTTCCCGGGGAGCTTGAAGCAGAATTCCTCAGTGAATACTATCTCAAATCGATCAACCACACCCGACTGGCAACCCTGGTCGCCATCTTTTTCTACAGCCTGTTCGGTTTTCTGGATGCCTGGCTGGTCCCCCTGGAAAAGGAGAATCTGTGGTTTATCCGCTACGCCCTGTTTCTTCCGTTTGCGCTGATCATATTACTGTTCTCTTTTACAAAATATTTTGAGAAATGGGTACAGCCATCCAACGCAGCAGTCATTTTAGGGGCAGGTCTGGGGATCATCGGCATGATCCTGATTGCACCTCCACCAGCAGTCTATTCCTATTATGCAGGCCTGATTCTGGTATTTATTTTCGGCTATACCTTTTTCAAACTGCGCTTTATCTGGGCGACGCTGGCCGGCTGGATGATTGTTGCCGCTTATGAGATCGCAGCGATATTTCTGGTGCATACCCCGATCACGATCCTGATCAACAATAACTTCTTCTTTCTGACAGGCAATATCCTCGGGATGTTCGCCTGCTACTCCATTGAATTTTACTCCAGAAAAGACTTCATTCAGGCGCGGGAGCTTGAATTCGAGCGCAGAAAGGTGAATATCGCCAATATTGAACTGGAAAACAGGGTGGCGGAAAGAACCTTTCAATTGATGGCATCCAATAGGGAACTCACCCAGGAGATTGCAGAACGGAAGCGCAAAGAAGAAGCGTTGCGGATGAACGAGGAAAAGTACCGGAGCATTCTGGAAAATATGGAGGAGGGGTATTTTGAAGTCAACCTGGCGGGATACCTGACATTCTTTAACCAATCCACCTGTCAGATTCTGGGATACTCGAGGCAGGAACTGCTGGGGATGAAGTACAGCCATTTCGCCAAAAAGGACAGTGCGGTCAAGATGGCCAGAATATTCAACCAGGTATATCGGTCCGGGGTTCCGGCCAAGGTCACCGATTATGTGGTTTTTCGTAAGGACGGAAATACGCGGATCCTGGGTCTGTCAACCTCCGCAATCAGGGACGCTGAAGGAGAACTGGTTGGATTTCGCGGCATTGCCAGAGATGATACTGACCGTAAACTGGCGGAAGATAAAATTCGCCGCATGAATGAAGAACTCGAACAACAGGTCGCAGAGCGCACCGAACAGTTGAATACCGTCATTATCGAGCTAAAGGCGCTGCTCGATACGGTTCGAAAAACCCAGAACCAGCTGGTGGAGGCAGAGAAAATGGCGGCTCTGGGGAGCCTGGTGGCCGGTGTGGCCCACGAGATCAATACCCCGGTGGGAGTGGCGATCACAGCGGCATCCCTCCTGGCGGAAAAAACCCAGACCTTCAATGAACGCTACCAATCCGGAGATATGAAACGCTCGGACCTCGAAGCATATGTCAAGACAGCCAATGACTCGACCACCTATGTGCTTTCCAATATCATGAGAGCGGCTGACCTGATCCGAAACTTCAAACAGGTGGCCGTTGATCAGTCCAGCGAAGAAAGGCGAACCTTCAGAATAAAGGACTATTTCCAGAAGGTCCTGCTCAGCCTGCAGCCCAAGTTGAAGCGCACCGAACACCAGGTCCGGATCGATTGCCGGGAGGAACTGGAAATCAACAGCTACCCCGGGTCTTTCTCCCAGATCATTACCAACCTGGTCATGAACAGTCTGATTCATGGATTTGAAAATATTGACAGTGGACTAATTGTTTTTGACATCTCCCGGAATAACGGTACACTTTATATCCGATACAGTGATAACGGCGCCGGGATGGATGAGTCCACCGTCAAGAACATCTTCGATCCCTTTTATACGACGAAAAGAGGCCAGGGCGGGTCCGGGCTTGGCCTGCACATTGTGTATAATATCGTCACCCAGACCCTGGGGGGACAGATCCACTGCGACAGCAAGCGGAGCGAAGGCACGGTTTTCAATATTACGATTCCAGTGGATAAAGAGAAACAAGATGACAGACCCGCATCATAACC
>JAHJRI010000048.1 GCA_018830885.1 bacterium
AAAGTCCCCCAATTCAGGAGGTCTGAATTTAAACAGGGAGAAAGAAAATGACCAAAAAAATTGCCTTGATTGAACCGATGCCGGACTATGCAACATACGCCAAATATGCAGGTCCATTTCTGAAACTGCACCAGGACTCGATCAAAAAGGTTCAGGGTCCGGATACGGAAATCATTAATGTCGCCTGCCCGCCCGGATTCTGGAAAGGACCCAGTACGGTGGTGGACTATTTTATGAATGCCCTGTCTGTTCTGCCGATCTGTAAAGGTACCATCGAGGCGGAAAAGAACGGGGCGGATGCAGCCATTATCATCTGTACAGATGACCCGGGGCTCAGGTTCTGCCGACAATTGGTCGATATTCCGGTGATTGGTGAATTCGAATGTACGATCCATCTGGCAGCCATGATGGGGCATAAATTCGGGGTACTGGCCTGGCCCACGCGACCCTTTATGGCCAGAACAGAGCTGAAGATCAAAAAATACGGATTGGCCGACAAGGCCTGTACCGATCCAGTGGAGCCGGTTCTGGAACCTGGGCCCAATGCAGAACGGATTCTTACCCTGGAAGGGTATACCGATCCTAAAGGCTTTGCTCAGAAGTACTTCCTGCCAGCTGCCCAAAAACTGATCAAAAGAGGGGCTGAAGTGATTGTCATGGACAGCACGGGACTTAGTCTCATTGCGGACAATGGAAATTTTTCAAAGATTGAGGATGTCGGAATATCCGTTAAACCCAAGGTCGCCACCGTGCCTGTGTTGAATGTTGTCTCTGTCTCCTTGAAAATGGCTGAAATGATGGTCGATCTGCAAAGAGCCGGGATTCCACCGATCAGTCGTGTCGGTCTCTATCAGAAAACAGATACGATTGTGAAAAAAGAGGAAGTTGAATTAATGCGTGAGTACTTCGAAAAAGACTGGCAGCCATTGCCTATGCCGGTGTACAAGCCTAAAAAGTAAAACTCAAATTGCGGGGTGTGTGACCCTTTGCTGAGCAGTTTTCGGTAACTCGCTGTATTGGCCGTTTCCCCCAGGTTGACTGTCTGCGGCAGCAGTGCTCGGGTTTTGTTAACCTATAACTTTTTTATGTAATCATAAAGAGGGAGGATGAAATGACAGGTAAGCAATTCTTCAAAAAAGCGGCAATGCTATTGGCGTGTTTGGCAATGGTGGGATTTTCCCAAATAGCAATTCCGGGTTCAAAAGCCGAAGCCGTCAACAAAATTAGAATCCCGGTCCTGGGTCCCAGCAAGTTTTATCCCGGTCAGTACCAGTGGAATGCGGCAGTTCTGACAGCTGATTTGATCAACAGACAGGGCGGTGTCAATGTCGGTGGTCAGAAGTATATGCTGGATCTGGTGGAGATCGACACCAATGATTTACTGAGTGTTTCCGATGCGGTCAATGCGATGGAGAGAGCCTGTTCTATGGAAAACGCCGATTTCATCATCGCAGGCGCCAGATCAGAGGCCACACTGGCCATGATGGATATCGCAGCTGATCATAAAAAAATCTACCTGGATGTGAATTCGGCGCATCCCAACCAGATCAAGCGGGTTAAAGAGGATTACGACCGCTACAAGTATTTCTTCAGGATTTCCACTATCGTCGATTTTACCATCATCTCCTACAGCCTGTCGGACCTGGATTTTGTTGGTCAGATCATCAAAAAGGAGTTGGGGATCGAAAAGGTCAAAGTGGCAGTGGTTCTGGACAAAGCGGCCTATGCGGATCCGCTCGCCGGTGTCGCCAAAGGGATGTTGCCCGCCATGGGATATGAACTGGTCGGCATCTGGCGTCCCAGTTACTCAGCCAAGGACCTTTTTGCCGAGGCCAGTGCCGTTAAAACTTCAGGTGCCCAGTTGATCTGGGGGGTTCTGTCGGGTCCATCCGGGCAGGCCTTTGTTAACGCCTGGTCTAAACTGAAAGTCCCGGCCGCGTACGTGGGGACTGTGACGGATTCCCAGCGGCATGCCTTCTGGAAAACGACCGGTGGTGCTGCCAATTACATAGCCAGTTACGACAGTATCGGACGGGTCGACCAGAGCCCGACCACGATCGATTTTTATGACCGGTACTTCGAGCGTTTTGGAGAAAAACCCGGTTGGGGATCCCCTTTTGTGGAAGGAGCCCTGCTTGCGCTGAAGGATGCGATCGAAAGGGCCGGCACCCTGGATACCGAAAAGGTGATTGTTGAGCTTGAAAAAACAGATCTCATTTTTTCCAATGGTCGACTGAAATTCGGGGCCAAAGACTCCGATCTGCCCCATCAGGTACCTTATGGCGAGGGTTACCGCTCTCTGGTCAGTTTCCAGTGGCGGGACGGTAAACAACTGATCTATTTTCCAGCTGCAGCCCCTCTCAACAAGGTGATTTATGCGAAAAGTCCGCAATCCCATTATCTGGAAAAATTGAAATTCAAGGGGACCGTCGATTACCAACTGCCTCCCTGGATGGTGGATTACTGGAAGAAGAACCAATGACGCCCGAAGCGGATAACAATCGTCGCCAGCCCTCTGGTTTTCACAATTGAAAGGAGATTAGGCAACCATGTGGTTTGTATTGCTCATCATTAACGGATTGGTGCTGGGAAGCACGTATGCGGTGCTCGCGGTGGGGTTCGCCCTGATATTCAGCGTGGCCCGGTTGCTAAATTTTGCCCACACCGGCTTGTACATGCTCAGCGCCTATCTGATGTACATTTTCATGACGGTATGGCAGATGCCGGTTGAATTGGCGATTGCAGCAGCCATTGTCGGGCCGCCGGTTCTGGCCATCGTATTTTACAAACTGCTCATCCAGAGAGTGAAAGAACATGAATTTCCGATCATCATTCTCACTTTTTCCCTGGTCTGGCTGATCCAGGAAACATTTCTGATCTCCTTTGATGCCAATCTGCTGGGCATTGAACCGTATATCAAAGGCTTTACCGAGATCTCTGGGGTCAGGGTCTCCAATCAGCATATTTTTGCCTTCCTGGTCTGTGTGCTGGTGCTGCTGGGTCTGTGGCAGCTGCTGGCCCGCACCCGACTGGGCAACGCTATCCGATGTGTCTCACAGGATACGGAAACAGCCAATCTCATGGGAATCAATGTCAGTTTAATTGAAATGATTACCGTGGGGATTTCGGCTGTTCTGGCGGGGATCTCAGCAACGGTGGTCGCCCCATTGTTTGCAATCGACCCCCACATGTGGCTGCATCCGCTGATCATCATCCTGGCCGCGGTGGTGCTGGGGGGTATGGGAAGTCTGATAGGAGCCGTCACGGGTGCTTTTTTCCTGGGTTTTGTCGAGGTAGCGGTCGTGAGTCTCATTCCCCAGGGCAGTTTTTTAAGAGGGGCCATTTCGTTGCTGGCCATGGTTATTGTGCTGACTATCCGACCGGACGGACTATTTGGCGTTGTTTTCGAAGAAGAGAGACTATAAATGGCGATTTTATACCGAAGAATATGGAACTGGTTTCGTTTGGAGGTCTGGGTTATCCCCTGGAGAATGATCCTGTTTGGCTTTGTCCTGGTGATCGGCCTCCTGCCACTGATTACCATGAATGCGTACGTGCTGAGAATCCTGACCTTCGCCTGCATTTTCGCGATTTTCAGTGCCAGTTGGGATCTGCTGTCCGGATACGTCGGCCAGCTCAGTCTCGGGCACTGTGCTTTTTTCGGGGTTGGCGCCTATACATCGGCACTGCTGAACATTCATTTAAAACTGCCACCGGTGATAACCATTCCCTGTGGCGCGGCCATGGCCGTTCTGGCGGGTCTGGTGATTGCGCTGCCGACCATGCGCCTGAGGGGGTTTTACCTGTCGCTGGTCACCATGGCCTTCCCCTTTGTTCTGGGGGGGCTGATCTTCATCTTTCCCGATGTCTCCGGTGGCGAAATGGGCATCTATGGGGTTACCCGGCTGGCGGGATCCCCACTCAGTATTTTTTATATTTCGCTGATAATAATGGTGTTATCACTCATTGTCATGTGGAAACTGACCGATGCCGAGAGCCGGTTCATCAGAACCGGGGTCATCTTTTTTGCCATTCGGGAGGATGAAATTGCGGCCCGGGCTTCCGGTATCAACACCTCGCTGTATCGCACATTCGGTTTTTGCTTCAGCGGTTTTTTCGCCGGTCTGGCAGGGGCCTTATATGCGCACGTGATGCGAATTGCCGGCCCCTCGACACTGGAAATGCTGCTCTCTTTTGATGTCATACTGTGGGCCATATTTGGCGGGTCCACCACGATCTATGGCGCCATGATAGCCACGTTTATTCTCTATCCGCTGATGGAGATTATCCGGCTCCACCCCATAGGGGAGGAGTTCCGGATTGTGTTCAAGGCATGTCTGCTGATCGTGGTGATCACATTCATGCCCCATGGGATTACCCGCTGGATTAGAGATCATATTGAGGAGGACTGCCCCCGGTGTAAAATTATCAATCTCTGGACCCACAAGTATTGCCGGGCCTGCCGGGCACCGATGAAAGCCGAACGGACCGGGTAGTTCAGATGCTGGGGACACCGAAATCCCCTTCAGCACCACCAGAATTTTAAAAAACCCAATCAAACCCGTTTTTTTTTTGGGGAAATAGGGTCGTAACTCTAACAGAACCGGTGTTATGGAAATGCTCAGTGATTATGAAAAAAAGCCCTGGAAAAATTCTTATCCCCCAGGACTGTCAACCGAGATTGAGATCCCCCTGCGGTCTATCGGGAAAACATTCGACGAGACGGCCGACAGGTGGAAAAACAAGACGGCGATTATCTTTTATGGGCGGAAGATCTCTTACAAAGAGCTGAAAGGGAAGGTCCATCAATTTGCGAACGGGTTGCGACACCTGGGTGTCAAGAAAGGAGATCGCGTGGGTCTCCTGGTGCTCAATTCCCCGGATTTTCTGATCGCTTTTCACGCCATCGTCATGCTGGGTGCGATCTGCACGCCTATGAGCCCCGTCTATTCAACGCCTGAAATAAAACATCAGCTGGAGGATAGCCGGATCGATACCCTGATCTGTCAAAACCTGCTCTGGGTGAAAGTGGCCAAGACAGGGATTCAGCTGACCAATGTCATCTTTACGGATATTTCCGATTCTCTCCCGCTGTTCAAGAAACTGTTTGGCAAAAGCATTCTCCGAGCGGTTTATCACAAAGGGGCCATTTCAGCATCTGACCTGCCCACAGGAAAAGGGTTTTACCTGTTCAGGGAGATCCTGGCCAACTCCCCTGCCGATGCCATCGATGTGGAGATCGATCCCAAAACAGATGTCGCCATCCAGCCTTATACCGGTGGAACGACCGGACTGCCGAAAGGGGTCATGACAACCCATCACAATCTGCTCTCCGTGGACATGATCATGAACGCATTTTATCCGTTCGAGGACGGTGGGGAAACGATCATCGGTTATATGCCCTACTATCATATCGGGGGTCTGCTGTGGGGCGTTATCATTGCGATCCTGCGGGGATGGACCCAGGTGATTATGACAACACCCCAGATTGACGACATCCTGAACGCCGTCGTGGATTATAAGGTGACCTGGTTCGGTGGGGCGCCTGCCATGTACGAAATGCTGAATAACCATGACAAGACCGATATGGTGAAGTGGAAGAAACTGAAACTGTGCTCCACCGGAGCGGATGCCCTGCAGGAATCGACCGCCCAGAACTGGAAGGCGAGAACGGGGGTGACGCTCCAGAACTGGTGGGGGGCAACAGAACTGGTGGCAGGCACCTGTACGCCATTAGAGGGGGCTAAACCCAACTCGATTGGCATACCGCTGCCCAATTTCGAGGTCGCTGTGCTGGACCCCGTCGAAAACAGGTTTCTTCCTGTTGGTGAGATTGGCGAGATTTGTGTCATCGGCCCTGGAACCTTGAAAGGGTATTGGAATCATCCCGAAGCGCTCGCGGAAAACAGTGCCGTGATCAACGACAAAACCTGGTTCCGATCGGGAGACCTGGGATTGATGGATAGCGACGGTCATTTTTTTATCTATGACCGCAAAAAGGATCTCATCAAGTACAAGGGCCTTCGCATTCACAGCCGGGAGGTCGAAGAGGTCATCAACCTCCACCCCCAGGTAAAGGAGGCCGGTGTGATCGGGATCAACGATGTGACAGTCGGACAGATTGTCAAAGCCTTTGTGGTTCTGGAAAAGGACGCCCGGGGCAAATTGTCGGAAGCGGATATCATGGCCTACTGCAAGGAGCACCTGGCAGACTATAAAGTACCCAAAATCATCACCTTTCTGGGAGAACTTCCCAAAACAGACGTAGGGAAGGTTTCGCGACGGGAACTCAGGGAACTGGAGGTTTAGCATGGGGGAACCTTTACTGGTAGTCGATCATCTGTGCAAACAGTTCGGTGGTATGAGAGCGACCAATGATGTCAGTTTCAGGATTCACCCGGGAGAGATTGTCGGCGTCATTGGACCCAACGGTGCCGGCAAAACCACCCTGATTCGCTGTATTATGGGGATACTAAAGCCTACCTCAGGGCGTGTCATTTTTAAAGGCGAAGACATTACCGGGCTCAAAACCCATAAAATCGTGAACAGGGGGATGGCCGCCACGTTTCAGGTCGTCAAACCCTTTCGCGGTCTGCCTGTGGGCGCCAATGTCCTGGTTCCGGTCCTGAGCCCCCGCGGGAAAAAAAGCGGGGACTGGATCAAAACGGCGGAGCAAAGGGCATTGGATGCGCTGGAGTTTTGCGGGATTGCGGATCTGGCAAAAGAGCCGGCCTCCATCCTGTCCCATGGAGACCTGAAACGTCTGGAAATGGCCCGGACCATTGCCACCGAGCCGGAACTCCTGATTCTGGATGAACCCCTGGGGGGTCTGAATCCCGCCGAGGCGACACTGATGGCCAATTCCATCAAGAGACTGAATAAGGGCGGGCGTTTCGGCCGACTGCACAGCGAAGGACCCGCCATGATGATTGTTGAACATAAACTGTCCGAATTGATGAGAATCGCTGATCGGGTGATCGTTATCCAGCTCGGCAGACTAATCGCTGAAGGAACCCCTCAGGAGATCATCCGCAATGAGGAGGTCGTCTCAGCCTACATTGGAAAAGGAGTGAAAGACCTTGTATCTTGAAATCAAAAATCTGAGTGTCCATTATGATACGGCACAGGTCCTGAACAAGGTCAATTTGTCCGTGGAAAAAGGCGAGTTGGTCAGTCTGGTGGGACCGAACGGGGCCGGGAAAACCACCCTGCTCCGCACCATTTCCGGGTTGGTGAATTGGGAAAAAGAGACCCTGAAGGGGACAAAGCTCGGCCGGATTACCATCGACGGGGAGGTGATCTTTGATGGTGAACGGATCGATACCACCCGTGCCCATAAAATTGCAGCCAAGGGATTGGTCTTATGTCCGGAAAGGGGAAAACCCTTCCGGGAGATGACCATCAAGGAAAACCTGATGGCCGGCAGTTATCTGTATCGGGATAAGACCGATATTAAACAGAATCTGGAAAAAGTCTATTCCCTGTTCCCGGTTCTGAAAGAGCGTGAAACACAGATATCCGGAACCATATCCGGAGGCGAACGGACGATGCTGGCCATCGGACGGGCACTGATGTCACAGGCCCGGTTAATGCTGGTCGATGAACCATCGACGGGACTCTCCCCGTTACTGAGGGATGAATTGTTTAAGCGGCTGGAGGAGATTCATGGCCAGGGATTGACCATTCTCCTGGTTGAACAGGACGTTGGGTATGCGTTTGAAATCGCGACCCGGAACTACGTCATCTCCAACGGTCATATCGTTGGTGAGGGCACGGCCAAAGAGCTGCTGGCGGATGAGATGATCCGGAAGGCCTATCTGGGACTGTAGTTCCCATGCGATGAGACAGCGGCATGTTGCTGCAGGGGGTTGAGAGTCGACGGTGTTGCATTGTACCGGATGGGTAACCCCTCGGAAACCGGTTTTGCTCCAGGACGTACTGAAAAGGAGAATAAAAATGATGAAAATGTTTACGTTTTTCAAACGGAAACCAGGCATGTCGGTTGAGGATTTTCAGACCTATTGGAGTACCGGTCATGCCCAACTGGCAGTCAAGATGGGGGGCAAGCGAAGGTATATCCAGAATCATACGCTCCCGTCGGCCTACGCTGGCGGCAATGAACCCGTCTGGGACGGGGTTCCGGAAGGGTACTTCGAAAGTCCCCAGGTGATGAAGGATCTTGCCAGGACAAAGGAATATGAGACCTTGCGCGCTGATGAACCCAATTTTATCGATCTGTCCACCATGTGTCATATTTATACGGAGGAGCACATCATCAAGGACGGTCCGGTGACAGCGGACAGCGTCAAAATGATGCTGTTTGTGAACCGCAAACCGGATATGGATCTGGATGAATTCAGAAAATACTGGCGGGAGGTTCATCCGCAGATTGGCCTGAAGGTACCCGGAGGGCTGCGGTACGTTCAAAACCATACCTGGCGTTCTTTCTATGACAGCGGTCAGACACCTGTCTACGATGGTGTGGCGGAGATGTGGTACGAGAGCATGCAGGCCATCAAGGATGCCGTCAAGACGCCGGAATACGCATTGAGTGTGGCTGACGCCAGGAACTTTTTATCAACGGACAGTCCTCCCATGATTATTGTCCGGGAGAAAGTGATTGTGCCATAAAACCCTGTCATTCTCGTTGTGAAACCGGCAGGAAAGAGGTCGTCCTGCGTACCAACGGTAATGGGTGTAAAAACCCTGATTCCTGCAATCAGAAAAGAGAACGGGTCGTGATATTTGCAGCACAGGTTCGCAATCAGGTTGAGTTATCCATGACATAAGAAGGAGAGGTCTGTCTGGAACTGTTTTAATCATCCAATCATTCTATTCATTTAACCAAACGGGAGATGAGATGAAACCTAGAGGAATGCTGAAAAAAACCGTACTGTTGTTGATCTGTTTTGCAATGCTGGGCTTGTTTCGATCAAGTCTGCTGGTCTCCAGGGCGGAAGCGGTTGAAAAGATCCGGATCCCGGTCCTGGGACCGATGAAGTTTCATTTTGGCAAGTTCCTGAAAAATGCGGGTCAACTGACCGCCGACCTGATCAACGAACAGGGCGGCATAGATGTGGGCGGCGTAAAACATGAAATTGAATTGATCATCATTGATGACAATGATCTGCTCAGTATCTCAGACGCCGTCAATGCCATGGAGAGAGCCGTCAGCATCGAGAATGCCAATTTCATCATCGCCGGGTCCAGAACTGAAAGCACCCTTGCGATGATGGACATCGCAGCCGACAACAAAAAGATCTTCCTGGATGCGAACTCGGTTCATCCCAATCAGATCAAACGGGTGAAAGACAATTACGATCGGTACAAATATTTTTTCCGGGTCTCGTACACCTATGACATGTCCATTTTGGGATATATCCTCTCCGATTTGGATTCCGTGGGTCAGATCATCAAAAAAGAGCTGGGAATCGAAAAAGTGAGGCTGGCCGTGATGCTTGACAAAGCGGCCTATGCCGAGCCCTTCGCCAAAATTGCGAAGCCATTGCTCACCGCCATGGGGTTCGAGTGGGTGGGTATGTGGAGACCCAGCTACGCTGCCAAGGATCTATTTGCTGAAGTCAGTGCCATTAAGGCGGGGAACGCACAATTGATCCTGGCCGTCATGTCCGGTGGATCAGGCCAGGCCTTTGTCAATGCCTGGGCCAAATTGAAAGTCCCGGCTGCCATCACTGGGACGATATCGGATGCCCAGCGGGAGGCCTTCTGGCAGACCACCGGCGGCGCTGCCAACTATGTCGGCAGCTATAACAGCCTTGGCCGGGTTGAAATGAGTCCGACCACCATCGATTTTTTTGATCGCTATAAAAAACGATTCGGAGACCAACCGGGGTGGAACTCACCCTATATCGAGGCGGCCTTATGGGCAATCAAGGGAGCGGTCGAACGTGCGGGAACGCTGAACCCCGAAAAAGTGATCCCTGAACTTGAAAAAACAGATATTGAGGTTGCCATGGGCCGATTGAAATTCTATCCGCAAGACTCCAATCGACCGCACCAGGCAATCTACGGCGAAGGGTATCAGACCCTGGTCAGCTTTCAATGGCGGGACGGGAAGCAACTGATATATTACCCGTCTGCAACGCCGCTCAACAAGGTGATACTGGCCAAGAGCCCGGAATCGGCCTACCTGGCCAAAACCAGATACAAAGGCACGGTGGACTACGTTCTGCCGCCATGGATGGTAGAGTTCTGGAAAAAGAAATAGATTGCTTCTGGGTCCCCTGAGGGGCCGATTCAAACCCCCTGGAATATACAAATGGTGAAAAAGAAGAGCCGGGGGCCTCTGGCATTGATCCTGGATACCGCAGATCCAGTGTTCTGCGGTGCAGAATGAGAGCGTTGTGACTGTTTCAATTACAAATGGAGAATCCAGCATGTTTAAGAAACTATTCGAAACCGGTAAAATCGGTCGTCTCGAACTGGCCAACCGGATGATCATGTCCCCGATGCTGACCTGTTATACCGATGGCGAGTTTGTATCGGATCGCTATATTGCTTATCTGGCCGCAAGGGCCCAGGGGGGGGTGGGTCTGATTACGACAGAGGTGGCCCATGTCCATCCGTTGGGTCGTCTGGAACCCAATGAACTGGCCATTCACGACGATAAATTTCTCCCCGGGTTGAAGAAGCTGACTGAGGCCATTCATGCAAAAGGGGCTAAAATCGCCATGCAGATCGGTCACGGCGGACATCGCTGTAACTCGAAGCTGATTGGTCAGCAACCGATCTCAGCCTCCAACATCGCGGGGATATGGGGGGAAGAACCGCGACCGATGACAATTGACGAGATAAAGGGTCTGGTGGCGGATTTCGCCGCAGCAGCAGCACGGGCTGAAAAGGCCGGCTTTGACGGCGTCGAACTGCACTTTGCCCATGGTTACCTGGTCCGTCAGTTTCTTTCACCGTACACCAATAAGCGCGGGGATGAATATGGCGGAGACCTCCATGGCAGAACCCGACTTGCCAGTGAAATTATGGCCGCGGTGCGGCAGAGGGTGGGCGATTTTCCTGTCTGGGCCCGGATTAACGGGGATGATTTTCTACCGGAAGGGCAGACCCACGAAGATGCAAAGTTTCTGGCCGCATTGCTGGAGAAAAATGGTGCGGATGCCATAGATGTCTCTGCTGGAACGTATGAGAGTGCCCAATGGTCCACCCAGCCCATGTTTCTCCCCCAGGGGTGTCTCGCCCATCTGGCTGCCGGTATTAAAGGTGTGGTCAGTGTGCCGGTTATTACGGTTGGGAGAATCAATACCCCGGAATTTGCGGAACAGACGTTGACGGACGGGAAGGCCGACTTTGTTGCACTGGGTCGAGCCCTGATTGCGGATCCGGATTTCCCCAGGAAGGCAGCGGAGGGTCGGGGGAGTGATATCCGCCGCTGTATCGCTGACAACGCCTGTATCGACCGCCTGATTTTCGGGGGTCTGGTATGCACCGTGAACGCTGAAGTTGGCAGGGAAGCGGAATATCAGATATCGTCCGCCGTCAAACCCAAAAAGGTCATGGTGGCCGGCGGCGGGCCGGCTGGTCTGGAAGCAGCCCGTGTCGCGGCCCTGAGGGGACACCAGGTCACCCTCTATGAAAGGACCGGAACCCTTGGAGGCCAGGTAAAGATGGCCGACCGTTCGCCACTGAAGGGCGAAATGCGTTTTCTCATCGCAGATCTGGTTGACCAAGTGCAGAAACTGGGAGTTCAGATCAAACTGGATACGCCGGTCGACTCGGCACTGATAAATGAAGCGAATCCGGATGTGCTGATCATCGCCACCGGCTCGAAAATAGCGGTTCCGGATATTCCCGGCATTGATCAGGATAACGTGGTTACGGCCCACGATCTTCTGGCGGATAAGGTAACCACCCGACAAAAGGTGGCTGTTCTGGGAGGCGGACGGGTAGGCATTGAGGTCGCCGAACTGTTAAGTGAGCAGGGAAAAGAGATTACCATCGTTGAAAGACTGAAAAGGGTCGGGCATGATCTGGGTGTTTCCTACTGGGCTGCTTCCATGGCCGGGTTTAAAAAACATGGGGTCAGGCTGCTGGCCAAGGCAGAGATCCAGGCAATTGAAGGTGACACCGTGATCGTCAACAAAGAGGGAGAAAAAATCGTTGTTGAGGCAGAGACGATTGTCCTCGCGCTGGGCGTGAAACCGGTTAAAGATCTGGAAGAAGCCATCACCGGTACGATTGAATATCATATGATCGGTGATTGCGTGAAGCCGCTGAGCTGTCTGGAAGCCATTGGCGAAGGAGCCCGGATAGCCAGAATCATATAAGCAGACTGTTCATGAGTGTGGTTTTATACCGGATACTGTGAATATCAATGGGCCTATTCCATGGAATGCAAAAAACTGACAACCCGAAAAGATCATAGAAACGGTCTGCTGCGGGCGTTGATGTTTATCGAGAAGAATCTGGATCAGCGCTTGATCGTCAGGGATTGTGCGCATATCGCGCACTTTTCCCCTTTCCACTTCCACCGGATTTTTTCATCGGTCATGCAGGAAACGGTCAGTGATTACATCACGCGCCGTCGTGTGGAAAAGGCATCGCTCCAACTCCTGACCACCAGCATGACGGTAACGGAAATTGGGTTGCACAGCGGTTATGGAACCCTGGCCTCATTTGCGAAGGTTTTTAAAAAATATACGGGCAGGTCTCCCTCTGCATATCGCAAGGAAATGGGTCATGTGAATTTTAATGGGATACTGCTGAAAGGGATGAAAAAGCGTTATCAGCCGAATTGTGCCGGATCAAAAGTTCAGATTAAGGTTTTTCCGGATCGCAAGGCGCTTTTCATCCGCAAACGGGGATTTTTTTCCGGTAATTTCAACCAGGCCATCAAACATGGTATTGCAGAACTGTATCAGTATGTTGAAAAAGAAAACGCATCCCATCTGGTGCGTTCCCCGATTGTTACGTGTAAACAGTTTCCACGATCACTGGACGACCCGACTGCTGAAGTGTTCCCCGGGTTATTGTTAAAAAAGGAGATTGCTGCCAGCGGCGATATCACTTTTCGCACCATTGAAGGCGGCACCTATGTCATGTTCCAGTATTCAGAACCCAGCAGGGTGTACCAGTTTAACTGGGATATCTACCGGAGGTGGGCCAAAATCAGGGGACTCAATCTACAGACCCGTTTCCCCTATACCGAGCTGGTGAACTCTTTATTTACCGGTTCAAAACAGTACAGGGAGATTTTACACATACCCGTCTGGTAAGGTCTTGTAATCAAACCCCCATTTTCAACGGTTGGTATCGCGACGAGGGACCGGCCTGACGCGGTTGTACCGATAATTTACAAAAAAGGATGATCACACATGGGAATTGCCAGTAAAGAAGAGATTAAAAAACTCTTTCAATATCCGATTCTGGAAGCCATTGCACAACGGAGAACACGTCGATTTCCTCTGGGTTGCACCTCTCCAGAGGGAGCCCTCGGGCACGCATCAGACAAGACTGCCGTTCCGCTCAACGATCTGGAAACGGGCATTCTATGCTGGTCTGGCGCAGGCGTAACGGGCAGTATTACCGGCGACCTGCCTACCAGATTCTTTGGGAGTACATTTGGCAGCTGGACGGGAAGAGCCACACCCTATCCCTGCAATATTCACAACACCCGGTTGTTCTTTACAAATGATCAAGGTGCTTTTATCTATAATCCATCCACTGCGACCAAGCCTGTGGAAATAGAATCCCCGGCCGATTGGGATCGAATTGTGGCCCAGTACGAGGATGGCTGCAAACAGGTTCTGGATGAGAGGGCCGAGTTCCTGCCGAAAGCGCTGGGTGGACCGATGAGCTGGAATATCAACCAGCCTGGAACCACGATCTTTATGCCGATTGTGGACCAGGTTGAAGAGTATATCAATTTCCTGTTGGGGTTGTTCGAACGGGAGGGGTACGGCTACCGCATCGTTGATGATCTTAAAGGAGGCATATCCGCGGGATTGCAGCATTGGATCGATCACGGTCAGCTGAAGGGACCCTCCGTTCCATTGACCTCTTTTGAGAACAGCTTGATGCTGGGACATCTCGCCCCTGCTTATCTCATCCTGGAAAACGTCCACCTGGTGGCTGAAGCCATGGGTCTGGGATCCGTTATGTTCGGGGGATATACAGGGCAGGTGATGCTCGGAGTCACACCGATGAGCAAAGGATTGGGGTTTCAATCCCAGACAGGCGCCGATGGCCGCATTAACCCGGTGGGTCTCGACGGTTTCTTTGAAGCATACTGTCCACCTTACCACAACAGCATGTCAGATGCTGTTGACGCCTTTCTGGAAAAAAAGTACGGTCCCGGGGCTTCATACACCTCGGAGTATAAAGGGGTAACCGCCTTCAAGGATTGGTCAGCCGTGCAACCCGATTACCCGAGGCCTGGGAAGTTGTCCGTGGATCAGGTGAAATCGGTATTGACGTATCTTTATGAGACCTACGGCCGAATACCGGTAACCAGCGATACCAAATTACTGCCTGTCTGGCTGCAGGTTCATCACCTGGATCTGGATTTCTATGAAAAACACTTTGACCCGGCTACCATTACCGCAGCACAACGCAACCATATGAAATTATGGCATTCATAGCCGATGCAGCAATAACCGGCGGGTTTTACAGGTGTTGCTGGTTTTCCTTCTTGTCTTTTATCAACTATTTCATAACCAGATTGGTATCGCAAATTCTATGGTCTGCATCTCCGGAATAGGATTTGTTGTTGAAACGCTGTTTACAAAATGAATCTGCTCTGACTTATCAAGGTCGTTCCTGATTGATCCATGTTCGGGCCATTTGGCTGCTCCCATTTCCCGGTCGTCAAAAAGGGAAATATTTTTGTAACGATTCACCTCTTTCTGCCAGGTACATGTTGAAAGACCGATCACTGGCGGTGCTTGAGGAAAGTTAAGCGAAAGTACTACCCGTGATCGGGTGAACTGCATGGCATGGGTGAACAGTTACATTTTTTAAAAAAAAACAAAAAAAGGAGGGGGAAAATGAGAAGCAATATTACACGTGCGCTGATAGTGATTTGTAGTCTTTTTCTGAGCCTGACTTCCATTGTGTTTGCCGAGGAGGGGGTCACAGACACAGAAATCCATATCGGATCCTGGGGCCCGCAAACGGGCCCCGGAGCCGCCTATGGCGCCATACCCAGAGGAACGGATGCATATTTCAAGTTGGTCAACGCAGAAGGGGGGGTTCATGGTAGAAAAATCATCTTTCATCATTTCGATGACGCTTACAATCCGGCCAAAACCCTTGCGGGCGTTAAACAGCTTCAGGAACAGGTGGGAATCTTTGCCTGGTGCGCCGGTGTTGGTACACCAACCGGGATGGCGGTCATGGACTACCTGATGGAAAGAAAGATCCCCTGGGTTGCACCTCTGACGGGAAGTCCAATATTTGCGGTTCCACCCAAGGAGTACCTCTTTGTGGCCTATGCCCCCCTGGATCGGGAAGCCGAGATTCTGGTCAAATATGGGGTCGAAACCCTAAAAAAGAAGCGGGTTGCCTTTGTTTATCTCAATGATGAACTCGGTAAGAGCGGGCTTAAGGGGGCCGAGAAACAACTGGCTAAATTTGGTATGAAACTGGTTGAATCAATTCCGGTGCAATTCAACGAAACGGACATGCGGCCCCACCTGATGAGACTGCGCCGCGCCAACGCCGATCTGGTCATTCAGTATTACAACTATCACCTGGCCATACGTCTCATGGTGGCTGCCAAGGTGGCCCAATACGAGCCGACCTGGATGGGGGGCAGTCCGTTGACGGATTTTCAGTCCATGTGGAAGCTCAGTAAGGGCGCGGTTAAGGGCTTGATTGGCGCGATCTCTATTGAAGGACCAGATTCAAAATCTCCGCAGTTGGCAAGGTATAAAGAGGCTTATGACAGATTTGCAACAAAAGGAGAGAAGTGGAGCAACAATTTTTATTCTGGTATGATATCGCCGCAAATTGTCGTGGAAGGTCTGAAACGTGCGGGCCGGAATCTAACCCGGGAAGGCTTTGTCAGGGCCCTGGAACAGATCAAGGATTTCAGGGAAACCATTACCGGGCCTATCACCTATAAACCCTATGA
>JAHJRI010000049.1 GCA_018830885.1 bacterium
CCGGTATAAACCCTTTGCAGTCAAGAGACACCTCGTAAGATGATCTAGCGCTCATTCCGCTAAAACCCCAAAACTCAGGCTAACGCCTTCAAACAGTTGGGGTTTTTGACGCTCCATGTTCTGAGATCATCTAACGACGCGTCTAATCGCCTGCAAACGCTTCATACCGGACACTACTGGTCACTGTATTTTTCGGTTGTGACTCTTGCTGCAAAAAACCAAGCGGCCAATGATCATCCATACCCAGTTATTTCTGGACAATGTTGATTCAGGACATACAGACAGATCTGTGTCATTGGAATCCCGACCTGGAACAGCAAAAGAGACGACGGGCATTTGCCTATCCAATTCAAATATCCTATTATACAGAACAGTTTAACAGGAGTGGTTAATTTGTCACACGTACCCAAAAATTCGCATGTCAAAACGGCTGGCCAAAAAGAGAACTCGCATTGAAGACGCTGAGTGGGAGCAGGTTCGGGAATTGATGCCTCGCAGGCAGGGAACCCGGGGAATTCAGTATGAAGCGCTGGAATACCTGTATAAGAATCTGTATGAGAAGGTATCCGAAGAGCAGTTGCGGGAGCACTTTCTGACTGTCAGGAGTCATCTTCAGGAGAAGGGGGATCCGGTTAAAAGCGCGATCAACCTGGCTATCAAGGAGCTCCAGCGACTCAACAAGCCTACTTTTGAGCTGATCAAAATCCAGGAGGCTTCTCTGGTTGGCAAAACCCGGCGTTATGTACAGTTAAATTTCACCGGTTTTGACTCAGTCATCGATTACACCGAGTTTCAGTCCTACCTGGATGATGTCCTGTCTGAAGAGGAGCTGCCTATTTTGAGGAGTGTCTACAACAACCATCCGAACATTCAACCCACGATATTTCCCGGTCTCAAGCAGCAGTGGCTGCAGCTGATCAGCGCGGTTGGACTGATCAGTGCTTCCAGCCAGATGGATAAACCGAACCCGAAAACGTCATACGCGATCATTCCCGAAAGCCATTGTAACCAGAGTTTCCTGCTGCTCTACGAAAATGAGAAGAGCGAACTGCCATTTCTGGCCTTTGTCACCGACATCTCCTCGGTCGATGCCATAGAAGATTCGCAATATCTCGTTTACAGGGGCGAAGAGAAGATTGCCCGCCTGGAGTTTTATCACCAGATCTGGATGCGGCAGCACGAAATTGCCCTTACCTTTCAGGAAGCCAGTCAATTGTGGGCGGAGGCTGCTGCAGTCAAGGCCAGCTGCGACAGTATCGACGAAGAGGCCCTGGGACAGGGACTGATTGCTTTGAAAACCCGCGAAAAATGGCTCGCCCTGTTGCAGAACCGTCCGCTTTAAAGTTTTCCTGCCATCTGCCGATAAAGGGTTAATTGTTTATTTATTTTTGTCAATTAACCCATAACTCGGAACATCTGAAAAATCGATACCAATCCAGATTTCCATTTCCCATGGAGGGCCGTGTTTGTTGAGTCAGTCTCAAAAAGAAACGGACGAGTCTTGTCCCGTGCACCATCTCCCTGGAATGGCTTTTCTGATTTGAACGTTTGTTTTTTTCAGGGATTCCATCACACGAGCAAAGAATATGGAGTCAATGAAGGTCAAAGAAGCTTTAAACACTGCTTTGATGCTGGGTGAAGTTGCACACAGCACCCATACTGTCGAGATCGACGGCATCGGAGAGGTGCAGATCGATGAAGGAACTGTCGCACTGATGTCAGAAGCTGGCGAGTGGAAGCGGATTACCAGGGAAAACCTGGATCAGCGACTGGATGAACTCATGCAGGAGTCATTTCAGGAACGCGTCAAAAGAAGTATCGGCAGTCTGGTTTTTAACGCCTGATTCAAAGCAGGCATCTCTGTCAACCCTCATGAAACCGGAATCATATCCGGGGATCGCTTCAGATCCGGGATTGTTTTCCGGTTTCAACCCTCACCTTTTCCGGACCGCTTTAAAGAACAGCCAGGTTGTTTTCCATGACACCACTTTTCCAGCCAGTTCACTGAACAGCACTTTCCTGACACTTTCAATTTCCGCCAATGTCAGGCCTTCCCGCAATTGATCGGCATAGGAGGCCCTGTCCGGTTTATCCAGCACAAACCACGAATCCATTTTTTGAGGAGAGATCAGCACGTCGTTCAGAAAACGGGTCTGGGTGTGTTTTTCAATATGAAATCCGGCAGAACGAACCCAGCTCAGCAGTGTTTCCCCCTGCCAGTTGGTCTGCGGGTTATCCACATCCGCATAGATGGTTGCTTCAGTCTCCACCAGCTTTTTTCTGAGATGGGCACTGATCCGGCTTTCCGGAATGTACGCCGAAAGACGCTGTCCCGCCTGGGGAATGTTTTCTGCAAGCACCAGAACTCCATTGTCAGACAAGACTCTGCCGATCTGTTCCAGAATCGTCGTTTTGTCAGGATAGCGGGAAAGGACGGCCCGTCCGATCACGGCATCAAAAAGGATCCCCTCCTGTACCAGATGGCTGAGATCCAGTACGCCGTCCCGCTTGTGTGACAGTTGTATAACCGGTCTCAGCAACGGATCCCGGTCCAGAAACCGGCTTTTCAAGGTTTTTTCGTCACGGGGGTTGTCCGCCAGTGCGTAGACGGTGCCTTCAGGAACCCGTCTCAGGGCCTCTCCGAGAAGCAGACCACTGCCTGTCTGGAGGCATAAAACCATGCCGTGTCGGTCAAGGGAGAGATAGGAAAAGAGGTGATCCCGGATACTGCCCAGAATCTCCCCTGTATTCCCCAGCGTGCGACCCTTCCATTGCTCTTCCCATGTCTGTCCTTCGGATGCGGTGAGTTCGAGCATGGCTGCCAGCTGTGCTTCTCTCCGTCTGGCCACCTGGTCCCGGACGGTCGCTTCGTAGCCCTGTTTTGTAGGCTCATAAAAAACCCGTCCCTGCATAACGTCCGGCAGATATTGCTGGGAGACCCAATGATCCTTGTACGCATGGGGATAGAGATATCCCTTGCCGTGTCCAAATCCCTCCTTGTCCCGGTTGCCATCCCGCAGGTGGTTGGGGACATCACCATCTTTCTCCTCCTGGACCGACCGCAGGGCGTCGAAGAACGCAAACCCGGAGTTGCTTTTCGGTGCGGTGGCCAGGTAAAGACAGGCCTCCGCCAGATGAAACCGGCCTTCCGGCATGCCGACATAGTCAAACGCCTGGGCCGCGCTCATGACCAGCGGTAAGGCCCCGGGATCCGCCATCCCGATATCCTCCCCTGCAAAAATAATCATCCGACGGAAGATAAACCGGGGATCTTCGCCGCCATAAACCATCTTCGCCATCCAGTAGAGCGCTGCATCCGGATCAGACCCTCTCAGGGATTTGATGAAAGCGGAAATCGTATCAAAATGGACATCCCCATCCTTATCGTAAAGAATCGCCTTTTTCTGGATGGACTCTTCGGCAACATCCAGATTCAGATGAATCCAGCCCTCCACATCCGGCTGACTCGTGACCACAGCCAGTTCCAGTGCGTTCAAAACCGCCCGGGCATCCCCA
>JAHJRI010000050.1 GCA_018830885.1 bacterium
AAAAATACACTCATTGCCAAAAAAGGCTATCTGTTCTCCGTGATAGACACCGTCGAAACAGAGAACATCAGGGACAAAAAAGTGAAAGAACGCCGGGACAGAATACAATCGATGTATTCGTTATTAACAAATCATGAATTATCCCACGAAAAGGCAGCTTAAATTGCCAGTTTCAGGTAGAAAACTTTTTAAACACGGTACTAGTCTGCGAGCAGAGGGGGATGGCATTACATTGTCAAAAAGTTTAAAACAAATGGCTCAGGAAACAAAAAAGATCCAGACACTGGTATCTGACCTGGTCATTCAACCCGAATATGACGGTATCCTGGATGGCATAGAGGCCTTTTCACACGCTTTGATACTGTACTGGCCGCACCTGCTGCCTGATCACGGCCGAACTCTCAGAAAGGTTCATCCCATTGGAAGAAAAGAGTTTCCCCTGGTTGGAATATTCTCGACCTGCAGCCCTGCCAGGCCAAATCCTGTTCTGGTTACAGCTGCACAAATCATCAATCGGCAAAATAACATTCTCAGAGTTCAAGGTTTAGAGGCTGTGAGTGGAAGTCCTATTATCGACATTAAACCCTATACCAGTGCTTATTGCCAGGTGAAAAACTTCAAAGTATCAGATTGGATGGCCCGGATACAGCAGGCCATGTCCGAAGCTTAGTTGAAATAGTTATCAAAACCAGCTATTTGAGGTATTTTTAAGCAGGACCGATGGATTGTTGACGGTTTTCCAGACTTAGACTCCTTGTCGTTTCTATCGCAGTTGGTTCGTATACGTTAGATTTTCGAGTCGATCAATGCTCAGAGTCCGCCTTCAACTTGGCTTATGTTTGCCAGTGTCTATTCAGTTTTATTTCCGCTCAGCCCCGAAGGTATTGTGTTTCAAGACCCTTGGAAGCCATGGATGGTTTCCAGGAGCTCCAGGAAGATTCATGCGTTTCTTGAAACACAATACTTTTGGGGGCGTATACAGGTGAATAGCTTTCCAGCGGGCCTGCAGCCCGCCCCAATTCTGAAACAACAGCCGAAAAACGACCGGATGTTGCTTAAAAGTTACGTTTCCTAAAGCATTATTGTCTGACTACTGGAAAGGGCAGGTCAGCTCCGAGGCCTGGTATTCATGAGTTTCGCCGCAAAGTGGGCATGGCTTTGTCAAAACGACGATGGCATCCAAATAGCGGTTGCCATATGAATCCGTTTTGATCCCCTGGTTTTTGGTGATTTTGAAATCAGGACTATCAAAAGTCTGATGGACAGACGGGCAGAAGAATATGAAATCCATATGATCCCGTTTTTTTCATCGGTTTCGGAAGACTAATGGTTTTTGAGGAGATCTCTCAGGGCCTCTGGAATGAAATTAACTATCTCCGTAACCTGGCCTGCAGGGGTGGGATTGGCGATTTTACCAGCCAGCCGGTTTACATGAGCGGCCATAAATGCTGCCTCGGCAATCGGCATACCGCTGCCAATCAGTGCGGTGACGATTCCGGTAAGCGTGTCGCCGGTGCCGCCAATGGCTTCCAGGGATTCGGTGATCGGTTGAACGACAGTATCCACAATCTTTCCCTGATGAACCACATAGTCCTTTTTCCCTTTGACAAGCAGGTACCTGGCAGCGTTCTGATATTGATACGCCCGTTCGATCAGTTCCGGAACCTTCTGCTCTTCATGGAGGATAAAGCCACGGGTGTAAAAAGGATGGGGCGCCTCTTCATCAGCCAGAAAAGCAAGTTCACCCACGTCCGGAGTGAACAGGTCATATTCGTCCGCCTGGCCGCCCATCTTGGCGGCATACATATATCCGGCATCCGCTATCAGCAACGGTGGGGACGGCATCGACTGTGCAGCTGCCAGGATTCGATACTGCCAGTCCACATCCGGCTGCAGGTAATGAAAACAGAGAACCGAAAATCGACTCCTGGGAAGATGGTCCACCAGAAAGGCATACAGATCACGGCTACCATGTCCCAGCCCGATATCACCAACCAGGATGGCTGTCGGGGGCTCAAGACCCAGGACCTCCCCGGCTTTTACAGTCGCTGCCAGCAATGCGGGAGTTCCCCGGTTGATGGCGATCTGCCTGCCGTTCAGCACCAGCTTGTCTTCCTGTAAAAACACAGGTCCGGACAGGAGCGGAAAATCAGCGTCGGGAACCGTGCCCGCAATTGCGATCATTTTCGCTTTATCTCCTCATAGGCCAGTTGCAGCGCATATCCGCAAAGGGTATGACCGATCTCCTGCGGGCTGGGGGCCTCATCCAGGGTTCGCCCCACCATTTCCCCGGCCAGGTAGGGGACATCGGGACATCCGCCACCGGACACGTTGACGATTCGACGACTCTTTTTTTCGATTGTGATCTTCATATTGGCTGCACGGACCATGAGATAGTCACCGAAGTCCTTTTTCTGGAAGATATTCACCGGTTTCAGCAAGGGACTGCTGACCGGTACCGCCTCCAGTGGCGCAAGGCCGGCTTCCCTCAACACCCTCAGGATGTTCAGCTCTTCAATCAACGGGATCTCAATGACAAGGTCGCACCCATTCCGAATTTCCGGTGGCGGCCCCATCACACGGAGTTTCCACCCCGCTTTTTTCAGCAGGGTTTCTGCTCGGATCACCTCACTGGTGTTTGCAAACACCAGGATCCCCTGACTCTTCAGTGACAGGTTTAATCCCTTGGGCTGAGAAGCAAAAAGCCCCAGTCTGGTTTTCAGAAATCGCAGCATCGGTTCCTTAGTCCTTGCCTAAAGTCAGCTGAATTTCCTCATCCTGTTCCTTTGTCTTTTTAACCGACCAGCCCTGACCGGTGGCAGCGCGGCTGACGTTTTCCCTGGATGTCTCTGAATCGAGCAGTACGACAATTTCACCCGACGATTGCTGTTTCATCTGGTCCAGCGCCAACAGCACCGGCTGTGGACATGAAAGACCCCTGGCATCGACAGTTGTACTCATAGTCATTCCCTCCCATTATTAAATTGTATTATTGTTATCTTTTCAGCAACAACCGGTCATTTTTCGGTTGTTGCTTGAGAATTGAGGCAGGCTGTAGGCCCGTTGGAAATCTTTTCAGCACTATTCCGGAATCGAGAGGGTTGTGATTTAAAACGTTGGAAAACAGGAGGTTTTCCAACAGCTCCAGGGATGGATTCATGCGTGTTTTAAATCACAACCCTCTCGGTGGAGACACACTGAATAGTCATGTTTTATTCTCAAGCAAGGGGCGTTGGAATTCGCCCCGACCGGCGTTTAATTGTCAGGCCTTTTTTTTCATGGTGAATCCAATCAGCAGACAGATAATCAACCCGATTGCAACAGCCGCCATCCCGTGAGGGCCTATGCCCTTCGGGGAACTTGCCAGTCCGAAATTGTGTGCGAACGCTGCACCGGTGACCATGCCCAGAACAAAAACAGCCGCATCGCCATCTCCTTCACCGGCCAGGAAAAGTTGTCTTCCGGGACATCCCCCGGCCAACGCGAAAGCCAGACCTGCCAGCACCATTCCGGCAAAATTCCAGACATGCATGTTGTGAGCAACCGGCTGCTGGACGAAACCGGCATTGAACTGGCCCAGAATCAGGTTGGTCACAAAGGCAGTAATAATCAGGGCCACAACACCTCCGAAAAGGTGGGTCTGCCGGAACAGGATCAGATCCCGGAACGCTCCCATGGTGCAGAATCGACTTCGTTGCGCCAGAAAACCGATACCCAGTCCGACGATAATGGATATGACCAGCGGGGCATGCATGGCACCCGGCCCTTTCAGACTGTAGAACAGGACCCCGCTTTTCGGCTGGCCGTCGATCTGTGGATAGACCAGCAGCAGGATAAAGAGACCGGCCATGATCAGCGGTAGCAGCAACCCGCCAAATCCGTTTGATTTCTGTGAACGACCCAGGTTATAACCGTTTTTGAAGAACCGTGTTCCGATCCAGATACCTGCAATCAGGCCCAGCAGACCAATAATGGCATTCCCGTCTCCTCCGGCAAGCCGCAACATGGCGCGCCAGGGACAGCCTAGAAAAACCAGGGCTCCGATCATGGCAAATGCGCCCAGTACAAAACGAACAATGGGTGCCGATCCACCCCGGGCCTTGAACTCCTTAAACAAAAAAGCCGCCGCCATGGATCCGATGACAAATCCAATGATCTCCGGCCTTGCGTACTGTACCACATCGGCCCGGTGCAGTCCGACCGCACCGGCAATGTCCCTTTCAAAACAGGCCACACAGATACCCATGTTACCCGGATTGCCCATATTCTGCAGTATGGATGCCAGAATCCCGATAATGGCGCCGACACCGATAATGCCCCAACGGGTCGCAAAAAAATTCTTCAACATCAGCTTTCCTCCCATAATAAATTGGGGTCAGGACATCGTTAATGGGTTAAAACAGTTTCATCACCCGTTAACACAGGCCTGACCCGGATTCGGTGTTACAGGTTTATCACCTTATCGGCGAATTGCATCGCCATGACAATATCCAGCATGTTGGTGGTCTGTCCGACCTGTTTCTTTTCCAGGAGCTGGAAATGATCCAGGCAGGTCCCGCAAACCAGGATATGAAGTCCCCCTGCTTCGAGTTCCTTCAATGGGTCCAGGGTTTCGGCACCTTCAATGGTCAGCTTGACACCGGCTTTCTCTAGTCCGATCAGAACATTTTCATCACTGGGGAAATCGAGACCACACAGTGCTTTCTCCAGGTCCCCTGGAGGCAGCTTCGACGCTCAGTCGGCCCCCTTGACGGTTGTTGTCAACCGCACATACGCTTCTTTTCCTTTCATTGGTGACTGCTTTTCGTTGATCTGACGGGCACAGCAAGAAATGGAAAAGCCGGGGAATATTTCTTTGATACAGAACGTAGCGTTTTTTGAGGGAGGCGTCTAATTGATAATCTTAATACTCAGACGAAAAAAGATAGAAGATATCTATGGCTGATTTGTTGAAAGAAACAATGGTTTTAGATGAGATGACAGATACTATAAAATATCGAAGTCAATTTGGAGTTGAAGAGCAAAAGGCATCTATCCTGTGGGGAGGCGCAAGAAAACCAGCTATAAGCTCTAAAAAGAAGGGATCTACAGGTGAATAGTTACGGGAATTTCACTCCAACGTGCTGCTGATAATCTTCTATGGAGAATTTTCATAAAGCAGGAATTTGGGCAAACAACAGCTGCGTGGTTGGTGTGTGTTTTTGTAGATTTACCCTCTTGAATTCAGTCTGTTATAGATTTGGCGGTCTGAGATAGAAATTCCAAGAATTACAACTTCCGTTTTTCCCCTTTTGGGTACACTCTGACATACACTCTCTTGGACTCCGACCTTATGGACTATCATTCCTTTCTGGATGCTCGTTGTAGTTCATTCCAGTAAATACACTTGCCCCAACCGTATGCTTCGAAACGTTTTAAATGGCTTTGCTTTTCATCAATGGAACCGGAGAAGCAATCAACTGCCTCAAAAAGATATCGCACTTTATAACCGCGAAAACTGAGTTCCTGGCCAGTACACATGACACAACCATCAAGTACCAGGCCAATCAGGATAATCTCGTTTTTAGGCTCAGGGGCATTAAAATGGTTTTCTAACCAACTGGAAAACAATTCTGGATCTGGATGACCAGGACCCGGCGATTTATTGGCAAAACCACCATTCTCCCTTACCCAAGCAGGGTTATGTCGACATTTTATCCAAGGGTCAGAGTGCTTCACTTCAATTGGAATTTGTGATTCATATCCCCGTTCTCCAGGTACACATAGCTCTCGCCTGTGATTCGCCACAGGAAATCGATAGTCTGAAATGATCTCTGCGATTTTAAGGCTCTGCTTTCTTAAGCTCTGAATCAAGTTGTTGCGAATAAAGGAATGGCAGTCTCTTGGATGATACCCTACTCCACCTTCCGAACAGAAATCGTTTTGAAAATCTACTGACAAGATATTGATGTTCATAATGGTCACTCTATTGTGCAAGCTCGAATCTCAATTGGTTTGAAATTCATTGCGCTCCTTGATTTCTTTGGCAATAGCCACTGCTAAATCCTCGACCAGATTCAGATTAGATTTCATGTGGACGGCTTTACCCTTCAGTTCATCGTCCAAACCTCCCCATCCTGTCCATTTCTCTGTATGGATAAGGTCTAGAATAAATCCAAAGTACACAGCCTCGATACCCAATTCAGCTGCAACCGTGTAGAATGCGCCCGTTTCCAGATTTACACACTCGGCACCCTGTTCTTTCCAGAGTCTCATCTTCTCAACAGATTCCCGATAAAGTGCATCTGTCGTCCAGGCACAAGCTGTTTTGTATTCCTGATTCTCCCGTTGAAAAACCTCTTCAGTTAATTTGAGGAGTCTTTGAGTCGGCTGGATCAGTTGATTATCTGAGTATTCTTTGGATGTACCATCAGAAACGATAGCGGTATCGGCAATCACCATATCATCTATCTGCAATCTTTCGGAAAAACTACCGTATGCGCCCACCCCGATTGCAACCTTTAATCCCAAAACCTTTAGTTCTTCCAAAGCCATAGCAACCCATGGACCTCCAAGCACAGGGCCAACAAAAACAATTGGCATCCCTGAATCCTCAATGTTCCAGATTGATATTGGCCATTGAAGAACCTTCCCCCAATGCAGGCGTGAATCATCACTCTTCGGATGGTTGATCCGTATGGCATTAAAACGAAATGCCTGTTTTTCCCATGCTTCAACATCGGCCATGCTCTTGAAGAAGGAAAAAATTGCAATGGGAAAATTGAAAACGTTCAGATCAAGTTCCTTTTCATGGAGCCTTTGATCAGCAGTGATGATGAAATCCGTTTTGTTCATGTTTGCCTCACTGTCATTCGATCCCTTCCAGCTTCTTTGCTTTTATATAGTGCCTCGTCCGCTTGAATAATGAAAACGTCGGTGTTTGAAGAACTATCAGGAATAATTGTCGTAATTCCGAAACTCATCGTAACAATATCCCCAACCTCGGATGCGTTATGGGAAATTGCTTTTTCAAAAGAGACCCATCGGCTTAAGATACTGGGATGAAAATTGTACCCTAATGAATAAAACCGGGAAAACACAACCAAACACAGCTTCGATAGCCGCCAGCGCTGAATGATGTTGAACAAAATTGAGCCAACCAAAGATACCACAAATTATAATGGGGATTAGCAGGGAGATTTTGAGTACCGTTTGCTTTTGTCGTAAATGAAGCGATTGGAGAAAATTCCCTTGCAGCTTTTGTTGGATATCATCGCCGGCAGCTTCCATTCGAATTCTCCATCAGGTGGTTTGGATATTTGTAAGGCCCTAAATCATAATCACTCAGGACTGGACAAGTATTGAAGCCCAATTCTTTTATAATATTGGAGTAGCTTGCTAAAACAACTACATGAATTTCGATATCTGGGCAAGATTATCTGAAAGAAATCTGTTACCAGTACACGAGAAGAGGATGGTTTGTGGATTGACAATTGAGATATTGTATCGTGGAGACAACTACGAGGAATTAAATTAGCATATGGTTATGAGGCTCTGACTAATATCTGGGAATCTCCCAGCTCTATTCTCAAATTCCGCAAAATTTTATTCTGGATCTTTCTTGCCTTCCCCCTATCTAAAAACGCTCACTCCGACAGGTTTTTCATTTCATCTAAATAAAACGTACTATTCACCCGATATAACATCCCAAGAGCATCATGTTTCAAGTAACACATGAATCCTCCTGGTGCTCCTGGGAGCCATTCATGGCTTCCAGGGTTCTTGAAACACGCTACCTTCGGTGTCTGCTATGGGTGTTGTGATCATAAAAGAAGGCGATGGCGCTGGTCGTCAGCAACCCGATTTCAGCCAAAAAACGATTCCCCTTTATCTTTTGTCTGCTGGTATCCCGGTAATTGAATGGGTGCACCAAAAACATGTGGGTATCTCTGATTATACCGACACCTATTTAGTGCCCCCAATTGAATAAATCAAGTAACTATTCACCTGCATACGCCTCAAAGGTATTGTGTTTCAAGAAACGCATGAATCCTCCTGGAGCTCCTGGAAGCCATCCATGGCTTCCAAGGTTCTTGAAACACAATACCTTCGGGGCTACGGGGAAATCGAACTGAATAGATACTAAATCAATTGCAAATAATTGGTTCAACATGCTATTTTTACAGGTACAGGGCAGAAACGGTGTGCGGTCCTTTCAGCTTCGATGATAACATGGGTGGGTCCTTCACCCCATCCCGTAACAGACCGGGGTATCCCTTAAGGTATTGTCCTGGTGCCATGTGAAAGCTGTATATCAGGGGATGGGGCTGATTGGATCCGACTGAAAGACCCCGGAATATTATCATTGAAGCTGCGCTTTGAGGCTGCCGGATACTTCTGAGCAGCCCGGTGACCCGGGGAGATACCCATTCAATCCCAGTACCAAACTCTATAAAACAGGCCATTATGAGCTCAAAAGATAAAGTCGTTGTTGGCAATCTGAAGATCGCGAGGTGTTTGTATGATTTGGTAAAATATGAAATTGCACCGGGCAGCGGGATTGAGGTCGACGCCTTCTGGGAAGCCCTGGGTCAGATCGTTCAGGATCTCGGACCGAGGAACCGGTATCTATTGTCCAGCCGAGTCATGATGCATGCAACGGTCGATGCCTGGCATATGGCCAAACAGGGGAAACCCATCGATATTCAGCAATACAAAGCCTTTCTGTCGATGATTGATTACCTGGTACCGGAGGGGGAGGATTTTCAGATCAAAACCCTGAATGTTGATCCGGAGATATCTGAAATGGCTGGCCCCCAGCTGGTGGTGCCCGTAGATAATGCCCGATATGCCTTGAACGCCGCCAATGCCCGCTGGGGGAGTCTTTTTGATGCCTTGTACGGAACAGACGTGATATCGGAAGCAGATGGGGCCCGGAAAGGAAAGGGCTACAATCCGATCAGGGGAAAGCAGGTAATTGCGTTTGCCTGGCGGTTCCTTGATCAGGCCGCTCCGCTGCATAATGGCCAATACGAAAATGGGGTGCAGTTTGAACTCGAAGAAGCAGATGGTTCTGCATCTCTGGCCCTCGTTCTCAGTGACGGAAGCCGCACAGGTCTCGCCGATCCTTCCCAGTTCAGGGGGTACAATCTCGAAGCCGGGGTTTTAAACAGCATCCTGCTGCAGAATAACGGCCTGCACATTGACATCCAGATTGACAAAGACCACATTATCGGTCGTTCCCATGCAACAGGAGTTAAGGACGTGGTGCTTGAAGCGGCTGTCACAACCATCCAGGACTTTGAAGATTCGGTTGCGGCCGTTGATGCAGAAGATAAAACGACGGTCTACCGCAACTGGCTGGGGTTGATGAACGGTTCCCTGGAAACGTCGTTTATGAAAGACGGACAGCAGGTGACCCGCAAACTGAATCCAGACCGCATCTACATTCAGCCGGATGGTGGCCGGCTGACCCTTCCCGGACGCAGTTTGATGCTGATGCGCAATGTCGGACTGCACATGGTCACGGACGCCGTTGTCACTGTGGATGATGAGCGGATACCGGAGGGATTTCTCGATGCCATGATCTCCGTTTTCATCGCTAAACATGACCTGATGGGAAACAGCACGGTCTCAAACAGTCGGACCAGCAGCATCTATCTGGTCAAACCCAAATTGCATGGTCCTGTTGAAATCGCTTTTACCCTGGAACTGTTTGAGCGGGTGGAGAAGGCCCTGGAACTTCCAGCCAAAACCATCAAGATCGGGATCATGGATGAATCACGGCGAACCACTGTCAATCTCAAGGAGTGCATCAGGGCCGCCATGGACCGGGTTATTTTTATCAATACCGGGTTTATGGATCGTACTGGTGACGAAATTCACAATGTCATGAAAGCGGGCCCGGTATTACCGAAAAACCTGATGAAGTCCTCTCCATGGATACTGGCTTACGAAGACTGGAACGTGGATATCGGGATTGAATGCGGTTTCCCCGGCAAGGCCCAGATTGGCAAGGGGATGTGGGCGCAGCCGGACGAAATGAAAAAAATGGTGGAAAGCAAAATCGCCCACCCCCAGGCCGGTGCCAATACAGCATGGGTCCCTTCCCCGGTTGCGGCAACGCTGCATGCGTTGCACTATCACCAGGTCAATGTGCGCAACAGGCAGAAGGAACTCGCAGGAAGGTTGCGTGCCAGCCTGGATGATATCCTGACCTTACCGCTCATCCGTCCCAATCAACTGACAGCAGGCGAGATTCAGAACGAGCTGGATGCCAATGCCCAGAGCATTCTCGGGTATGTTGCCCGCTGGGTCGGTCGGGGGGTTGGCTGTTCCAAGGTTCCGGACATCGCCAACGTCGGTTTAATGGAGGATCGCGCAACACTCCGGATTTCCAGCCAGCTCCTGGCAAACTGGCTCTTTCACGGCGTTGTCACCAGACAGCAGATCATTGAGACGTTTGAAAGAATGGCCAGCGTGGTTGACCAGCAGAATCAGAATGATCCTGCCTATCGGCCAATGGCGGATGATTTTGAAAAAAGCATTGAATTT
>JAHJRI010000051.1 GCA_018830885.1 bacterium
GCTTGCGACTGTGAACATGATTGTTGCGGGTGTCGACTTGTTAATGGTGCATATCTGATCGGGTATGATCCGATCACTGAGCATTATATCATTGCTGAAAACTGGGCATTTAACGTCTAAAAAGGAACCCCAATGTCTAAGAAAGAGATCAAAACTTATAAATGCGAAAAGTGCGGTCAGGATGCCCGAAAACTCTTTCCGGTTAATGAGAAAGGGTTGATCACAATGAAGTCCAAAGCGGTCGCTGAAGTCTGTCAGAAGTGTGTGAAAGGGTAACTATTAAACCATTGGAGTTAAACAATACCAAACCACCTGAAATGATAAAAACAAAAGAAGTAACTCTCACAAAACTCGTGTTTGCCGATGAAAAATATTGCACAGGCAACGGGGCATGGAGTGAATACGATAAATGCGAACAGTTTGAGCCAGATAGTGAATTTTGCAGACTCTTTGGCGTATCCCTGGAAATTGATCACATTGAAGGGGCCCCTGAAATTGATGGCCCATATGCTGTAAAGTGTGAAAAATGCAAAAAGTCATCTCTCCACGGCAGGTATGAAGGTCTTGTAAATCTCGCAAAAGAATATATATGGCTATTCGAATCTGAGGGAGGGGCAACCATAGCAGCGTTTAAAAAAGCACTTGAACAGCTTGGGGTTGACCCTGATTTAGATTCCTAACGCTCACACGGATCGGCAACATCATAATCTATTGGTAAAAAACATGGAATACCGATCAAAATACACAACAAAGGATATTAACGCTGTCATAGATATGATAGTGATAAATGATCTGTCAATCAAAGAGGTTGAAAATATTACGGGAATTGGGAACCAAACAATCAGACGATGGCTCAAAAACAATGGTATCAAGATCAAGTCAAAGCAATTCAGCAACCGTAAAGCTAAATTAAATGATGATGTTGTATACCGTATCTGCTTTCTCTATGAAAATTACTATAGTATTCATGAAGTAGCCTCAATTACAGGTCTTCCGTACACTCGGGTACGCTCAACATTGATTGAGCTGGAGGTACCGATAAGAGATCGTTACGAGACTATTAAATTGGCTTTTAAGCGCCTGGAACTGATCAAGATCCGGGAGATGAAGCGAATGCAACAAATGGTTGAAGCCGGGGACGATTCAGCGCTACGGAGGCATATTGCAGATATAAATCGATTGCGCCAGGAAGAGGAAAAAAAGGGGTTACCCTCGAAAGAAGACTTTGAACTGGCAGAGCTGGCCAGGCTACTGGCCGGTTAAACAGGAGACCCAATGAAAGTCAGAAGAAAAGCGTTACTGGAAGCAACCCAGTGGAACAAGCTGGGCGATCATCCAGAGGTTATACAATATATCCAGGATGACCAGGAAGAGACTTGTATTGAATGTGGAAAACCATCAGCAGATCACGGCCAACTGATATTCTTTGAATTCAAAGTCTGTCCTGGTAGCTGGATCATTGAAGCCGAAGAAAAACAGGCTATGGTTTTCAGCCAGGATGCTTTTGATAGAATGTTTGAGGTTGTGGAGTAATTATTTACCCGGCAACCGACGGAGATAATGACATCGAGGTTGTAAAACTTGACCGAACGGGTCTGGGTTTTTCCTTCAATAGCGCCGTGATGAGTGGTTAGTTCCAAAATTGAACTAACCACTCTATTGGGTCGCTTTGGATGAGTCAAATAAACGATTATCCTATAATAACAAAATACAGGACTAGCTGAAAACCTCATGATAATTATCACCGCCGCCCGGATTTGGACCCGAAAAGTCAAGACCCTGGTTCTCGTTTTAGACAATCGTTCATTCCAGATCGGGGAACTACTTTTCATGTGTGATGGGGATCAATTTTTATGCCAAGTAAGTGGTGGGTACCGGGAGGGGGTATCTGGGAGTGATTTCGGGGGAATTTTGTCAAGGATTCTGGTTGAGCCGGGACCTGATTTCCTGTAAGGATAAGTGAAATTATTTTTTATCGAGTTAAAATGAATGATCTGATCGTATCAGAAAACCAAGTCACGAAAATTTCAGATTTCGGATCCAAGGAAGAGGCAGACCAGGCGAAAAAATCTGAAACCTGGAAATCGTTTGCCAATCTCCAGGTCAAAGAAGCAATCAGGAAGTGGTTGGGCACCATGGACGAAAGGCCTCATACCCAGAAGGCATACCGGATAGGCATGAAAAAGCTTTCTGAACTTGGATTTATTGATTTTGAAAGTAATCTACAGCTGTTTTCACTGGTCAACCATAAAGCGGTTATCGATCGCATTAAGCTTATCCCCGAATGGTCTGAAGCCACCAGACAGGCCCGGGCAGCTTGTTATATTTCGTTTACTGGTTTTTTGGCCAGGCGGACGGATGGGTTGGTTGTCAAAGCTATTCCTTCGACTGAAGGCACGTCCCAGACATTTTACAAGATCAGGGACCAGGTAAAGACAGAACGCCTTACTCAATCTGAATGGAATGCTTTCTTTGATCAGCTCGAAAAGATCAATCCCCGGGATGCAATGATAGGCTGGATGATGCTGCAAGGCGGGAAACGGGTATCTGAAGTGCTGGGGGTTACAATCAAACAGATCAACTGGGAAAAGTGCGAAATCAAGTTTATCCAGTTGAAAACCAGGGGCAGGGAAAAGGCAACCGTAATCACCTATCCTGATGACTTCTTGAATCAGGTGAAAGAATATATTGGGGATCGTCAATCCGGCCTTGTTTTCCTCACAGAAACCGGAAAACCTGTCCATCCAGGGCAGATAGAGCGCAATTTCGCAAAGGCTGGCCGATTGGCTGGGATTCCGTTTAAAGTCACGCCTCACGTTATGAGAACATCCCTGGTATCGTATCTGAAGGATAATGGATATGGGGATACTGACATCATGAAAGTCACTGGTCACTCTTCATCTGCCATGATTGCAGCGTATGATAAGACCAGTCCATCGGATAACCCAACAAAGAAGATACGGTTGATTCCGAAACGCAGATAAAAGCTACTTGGCTGACAACTTATCTGCCGATCCGAGTCTAATCTAAAACACTGAACTTGGTTAAACCCAAGGACTCCCCCGGGACCGGACCCCCGCTGGACGGCGATAATTATCCTTTTGTGAGGGAATAAAAAGGAAGGCATCGTTGAAAAGGACTATCTTATTACTGAATCTCAATCGGAGAATGAATAGATGAGATCTTCTGAAGATTTAAAAGCAATGATAACGGTCCTGGAAGAGCTTACTCCGAAAAAAGATATTAATGAAATGGACGAACAGGAGCGCCTGCTTCATGCCAGATACTATCAACAAGCAGAAACCCTTCGAATGGCGTTAGATCCAAAAGCGCCTGTTCTTGTTGATGACGGAAGTGATAGTGATGTATGCCATGCATTGCGGTGGATTGTCAGTCTGCCTTCTAATATGGATGATCTTCTTAACTGAAGCTAAAGAGGATTAATGAAACTACTCACCCATCTCAAAAGACTGTTTAACCGCTATGTATTGAATCGACCAGTCATATTTGGATACGATCCCGGATCTCCGGAAGGGGACCACCAGGTTGAAGCAACATTCAGAAAACACCAGGATGGAACTATTGAGATAACCGATATTAAGAGGTATTGAACCTGAATTGATTTAATCCTACAAACCAAGTAGGGTTTCAGCGGATTAGATGTTAATTTTTTGAAATATTGTTAAGGGAGTGATCTTTCATGGCAGGATTTTTCGGTGATTGGATAGAGAAACATCGTGTTGTTTATAACGATCTAAACGTCAAAAAAGAGAAAACCCGCAGTGAATGGGCTCAATACTACCTCCTTTATGCACCGATATTTGGTTTTCTTTTGAGCAGGCGTTCATTGCCACGATTCTTCATCTTATTCGCAGGAACATTGATAGGTCTTTGGGTATGGTCTTCATTATACGATTGGAAACCAGACGCTCTATGGTTAAAAGATTTAATAGAAAAGATTCCAACGAGTTTTGGCTTTTTTATTGTCACACTACCCGGGTTTATTGGGTTGTGGGTATTTAGAAACAATGACAAAAGAACTGATCATCATAACGCAGATGTAGCTCAAATACAGGTATTAAGAAGCCTTAAGAAAGAAGATCTAATCAATACAATTAAACTCTTACAAGATCAGAACTCCTGAGCTCAGCCCCTGGCAATAGTGGCCCTTGTTGCCAAGGTAAGGGGTAAAAGGTCAAACAATACAAAGGGATTTACAATTATTGGTAAAACCTATAAACCATCATTCCCTGAAAGGGCCGGATTTGCTAA
>JAHJRI010000052.1 GCA_018830885.1 bacterium
ATTTTTTTGGCCATGCTGTCCTCGGGAAGGGTTAAAAAAAGGATGTCAAGTACCCTTTATTTATATCCTTTCCGAGGGCTTTTGCATATGATAACAATCAGTTATAAGTATTTTTGAAATCCGAAACTTGAGTTATATATATTAATTTTTATTAATTCTTTTTATTGCCTGAACTAATATTTCTTTAAAATTTTCGATAAATTTTAAGTGTTTTCAATGAAAACGAATTCTCAAATAGCTCAATATTTCCCCTTTCACTCCATTTTCAAAGATAAATTTCAAAAATTTTTGCAGTATTGAGCAATTTTCAATACTGCAAAAATTACTCAAGGGCCAGTATAAACAGTATATTCATGTTTATTTTAGTAATATGTTTTTTTCAGGACTTTTGTGTTGTAGCTTAATAGGGTGGACCAAAAACATGTGGGTATCTCTGATGGCATGGTCAGTCTGTTATGGAATGGGTTGGGAGTGGGTTAAGCGAAGCCAGGATGGCGGAGTCAACGACCGTCCTCGGAGACGGGCAGGATGCCCGTCGAGAATGAGTTCAGTGACAGATTGATTATGCCCACACTTATTTGGTGCACCCGCTTCATACCGTTAATCTAAAGAATCGGTTTGTAACCCGGATGGGAGCTTTTTCGCTGTACATTGGCTTTCAGTAGGTATTTGCACCTGGGGCGGATGGGTTCGACCGGGTCAGAAAAGTTGATGTAATCGTTCGATACAGAATTCGATCAGTGACAGTGGCTCAGAAAACAGCAGGACAAAGGCAGCTTTTGTTCCGCGGATAGTACCTGTATGAAATTCAACTGATCGACTTACAGTCTGTGGTTGTTCCTCTTTTTGAATTGAACCCTCAAGGGAAAGGCGATCGCGACAGTCAGATTCCTTGAACCTACCTTGGCGTGAAAATTCTGTTAGGCGGACACCGCCCTGAGGCAGCGGTGCTGGTGTAATAGCTGAGAACTCCCCCAAACCGTGATCGAAATGTCTTTTAACAAAATCAAATATGTTCTTTAGCCAGCCAATGACAGCTTCTTTCCTATTTTTGATTGCAGAAAACCCGTCAGTCTGCCGTTTGGACTGTCAGGAATTTTTGCAGCCTGTAAAAAACTGACCATAGACCTGGATTGTCCGTCATTACCGCCGGAAGCTGGTCTCACAACAGAATCCGGGATCCAGCGCAAAACCCAGTAGAAAACTGTATTTAAATCGCAGACAGTCCGCCGGATGTCAGGCGTCGCCCCGGGAACAGGGGATGCCGGTGTCCTGAGACTAATCACTGTTTCCTGTAAAAAACCAGACAACTGCTGCGAGCTACGACATCAGGAGACGGGCACTTCCAGCAGTTATCCGAAAGAAGGACTGACCGGTGGCATAACTGTTGCTGCAGTGGATAGTGTGAATCATATCCGGACCCCATCGGCAACAGAATAGTGCTGGAAGGAGCAGGCCATGAACAATGAGATTTCGACTCTCGAGCAACGAATACGTAATGTGACGGGACAGGCGATTCCAAAAAATCTCAGGGTCTTTGACGACCTCACGGACTATAGCCGGATCGATGTTGGCCACGTGCTGCATCTGGGTGAAAACGATTATCTGGTGAGGGGTCACGCCCGGGAAGGCCGGTTTGGGATTGATGATCAACCGAAGTTATGGGTCAAATCAGCAGTCGATCTGCAGACCGGTGAAAGGAAATTCATTAAAATGGTTTTTCTTGAAACCTTCACCTGCAGAATCGGTTCGATGGCATTCGATTGCGTGCGCAGCCCTGAAAAAGAGGCCGACGTTCTCCTGAAGATGAGGGGTCATCCGCATTTTATGCAAGGGGTATCTGTGCCGGATGTTTCAGGAAACCTTGTCAGAATCCTTGACGTTGTCCCGGGGATTTCATGTTATGAATACTTGCGACGGTTGGATATCCCTCATGAGGAATACTATCATCATCGATTAAATGAGGTCATGGCCCCGGTTATCGAAGCTATCGCTGCAATTTCCGAACTTCACGATCTGGGTCTCAATCACGGGGACATTCGAGCTGACCACCTGTTTGTGCAAAAAGGGAACGCACCCTTCGTCTGGATCGATTTTGATTATGATATCAAGAGTCAGGTTTATGATGCGTACTGTCTGGGAAACATTCTGCTGCAGACCGTTGGCAAGGGTCGACATTCACTGCATGATATCCGCCTGGCCCCCTCCAACTACCCTGATCTGAAAGAAAGCCTGGACGCTGGTGACATGTCCCTGATGTTTCGACACCGGGTTGCCAACCTTCGAAAACTATTCCCCTATATCTCTGCAGACCTGAATGATTTCTTAATGCGTTTTTCGACGCGTTCCATAAACCCCTCGCTGTCTGTCAAGGATTTAAAAACCGATCTTCTATCCCTCTTCCCGGTAGCCTGACCCATGGGGTCAAAATGTCAAATCAGAGTCAAGTGTGTGGCAAACATTCAGTTGAATATGGCTAAAGGTGGCATAACCTGTATGCAATTGAACTCATTCTCGGCAGCCATCCATGTTCGAAGCTGAGAGTCTCGCTTCTCACCTCCAAGGGCGGTCGTTGACTTCGCCCTCCTGGCTTCGTTTAACCACTCCCAACCCGCTCATGAGAAGCGAGACTGGCAGCTTCGAAAAGACCGATCACACCTTCAATGGTGCCCACAGGTTTTTGGTGCACCCTTTAACATTGTTGAAATTTACATTTCAATGAATTGTGTTTATAATCAGGCTAGAAAACTGACAAGATTCGTATGGAAAAAAGCTGGTTGCCAGCATGCTCTTTACGACCGACCCTATTCGCCATTATGAAAAAGACAATATCTGAAATAAAAGACGAGTTGAGAAGTCAAATGCCGCTATTGTCGAAGCAATATGGGGTTAAGTCCATATCCTTATTTGGCTCCTACATAAAAGGGCAGGAGAAAAGTGAGAGTGACTTGGATATTTTGGTTGAATATACCGAGTTGCCTGGCCTGATCAAATATATTGAGCTCGAAAATCGATTATCGGACCTGTTGGGGATCAAAGTCGATCTTGTTATTCGTGACTCGTTAAAACCTCGCATAGCAGATAACGTTCTATTGGATGCCGTTCAAATATGACGATCAAACGGAAACATCGAGATTACCTTGAGGATATTGCAGAAGAGATTCGAAAAGTTGCTCAATTCGTCAAGGAGTATCGCTTCGAACAATTCAAGGTTGATGAAAAGACTGTTTAGGCCGTTATTCGTGCAATTGAAATTATCGGCGTGGGAAACGGGCTCAGTTCGGTTGCCTCTCCTTTCGGGCTAACGCATTCACCCATTTCTGCTCGGTGTTCCGGAGGGGCATGGTGTGAGACCAGATATCAATCACCGATAAATCAGTCACATCCGCCAGCAGAGCCGCCAGAGAATCTTCCGTGTAATTGTTAAAATAACGCCCTTTCTCATCCACTGTTTCACGATCGCCCCATTTGAAGGACATATAGACAACGCCCCTGTCCTTCAGCGCCTGGGTAATCCGCGCCAGAACATCACGCATTTGCCCCTTTGAACAATGCAATAAACTGGCGCAGGCCCAGACACCTTCGAATGCATGGCTGAACTGGATCTCTTGAATCGGTGCCACGATAACAGGTTGCCCGATCCACTTTTCTGCGCAGGCTGCTATTTCAGCGCTGCCATCCAAGGCGGTAACAGAGTAGCCTTTTTCGATAAATATCCTGCTGTCGCGCCCCGAACCGCAGCCAAGATCGAGGATATGGGCGCCTGCAGGCAACCGGTCCTGGAAAGGACGATACAGGCCCTGCATGTCAAAAGCGATTGTTTCATCGCAGTAATCCTCCGCATTGTCCGCATAAAATCTTGTCGTACGGATAAGCGCCTGATACAGGTCGACCAGGGGAACGTCGGCTGGCGCCCATTCAACCGTGTGCAGATCTTCGACGGTCAGCCAGCAGATGTCATCGTGATCGATCAATTTGAACGCACCCGTGTAGTGCTCAACCACATAAGCCATCAGCCGGACAATTGTTGATCCGTATTCATAGGTACTTTCGCCAAAAAACGGGCCAATCGTTGCGGTAATGCTGAACTCTTCCTGAAGTTCCCTTATGAGACAATTTTCAGGGGTCTCACCCTCTTTGATTTTTCCGCCTGGGAATTCCCAATAACCGGCGAGGTGCACCCCCGGTTTTCGTCGGGCTGCAAGGACTTTATCGGAATCGACGATAATAGCGGCCGTAACATCAATCTTCTTTTTCATATTTTGTTCTTCTTAAAAACACCCATGACCAGCAGGTCACAACGAAGCATGAGAATGATATCTCGGTGTTCACCCGCTCCATTTCGCCAAGATCATCTAGAAACGCGTCTAATCAACTGAAACGGCTTCACACCAGTCTCTTCCGGGGTCCTATTCTCATACAAACACCCATGACCAGCAGGGTACAAATACGCAATCGACTCCAGGTATCGTATCATCAACTTTTTGACCCGAAAGGGGTACTTACATATTTCCATATCTGTCAGTAAAGCTATCAAGAAATGACTTCGTGTCAAGGTATTCTGCATAAAAAATCGCATGGGAATGATTCGTCCCCTGTTTGGTTGCTTGACAGAACTCGAAACTTGGATCTATAAAGATGTTGTACATTATATGACAACATTGTTATAAACATTACAAAATCTCTCTTTCTGGTATCCATGGCACTTTCAAAAAAGCAACAGATCCTGGGGATGTCGGATTCGGAAATGACGGTCTATCTGGCGTTGTTCAAGAACAACCCGATCAACGGATCTCAGCTCAGTAAGCTCAGTTCGATTCCCCGAACCCGGATTTATGATGTTTTGCGGGACATGAAGCGCAAAGGGATGGTTATGGAGCTGGCGAACGGGCAGTTTGTTCCGCTGCCACCGGAGGAGCTGATCAAGCGGATGCGCAGCCGGTATGAATCGGAGTTGGAGGCGTTTGAAGAAATGCTGCAAAACTCGACCCAGCCGGAAACCTATGACTACTTCTGGACGCTTCACGGGTACCGGGATGTTATGACCAAATCGAAGGAGATGATCGCAACGGCTCAGCAGGAGCTATATGTGCTGCTGTTTCCGGAGGAGGCGCTGGAGCTGGATGCGCATCTTCAGGCCGCGGAGAAAAGTGGCGTGGTCATCAAGTATGTATCCATGGGGGTTCCCCGGACAGTGTTTGCGCTGCAGGTCGTCCATCCAGACTCGGACGCGGTCAGAAAGCGGCAGCAGGGGAGGGTATTCGATATCGTCAAGGATAAGGAGGAGATCCTGGTCGGTCTGTTTAAAAAAGGGCAGGAGGACCGTTCGCCGATCAACTGGGCGCGGAATCACTGGTTTGTGATGGCCATCCGGGAAGGGGTCCGGCATGACTTTTTTCACTGTTTTATGGAGAAGATGGTTGACCGGGGAGAGGCGCTGACGGCTGACGAGAAATCAATTTATAACATTATCAAGAACGATGTCTGAGCTGAACAAAGCCGGTGGCATCGCCTACCGGGAAACGACCCTGACATGATGCCAGCATGAAACCGATTCTCAACGATCATGAACCGCGTCCGGCAACCTGCACCAATGCTGACGGGAGCTCGCCCTTTCTTTTCATCTGTGAACATGCCTGCAATCGTATTCCCGAGTCGCTGGACGGCTTGGGGCTCACTCACCCGGACCTTAACCGTCACATTGCCTGGGATATCGGGGCACTGGCAGTTGCCCGGCTGCTGGCCGACAGGCTTGATGCGGCGCTGATCTTTCAGAATTACTCGCGCCTGGTTATTGACTGCAACCGGAACCTCCGGGCTGAATCACTGGTTCCGGCAGTCAGTGACGGTACCGTGATCCCCGGCAATCAGGACCTTTCCCAGGCGGCCGTCGCAGACCGAATAGAGGCGATATGGAAGCCGCTTCAAAACGAGATTATGAACCATCTGGATCAACGGGCGGCAGACGGGCGCAAGACGATCATCATCCCGGTCCACAGTTTTACCCCTGTTCTGGCTGGCCGAGAGCGGCCCTGGCAGGTTGGACTTCTGTTTCACCATGATCCGTCGCTGGCAGCGGCATTTCAAATGATCCTGGCCGATCGGGATGCATCATTGCGCATCGGTATGAATCAGCCCTATCGCGTTATGGATGAAGAGGATCAGACGATCCCCGTATTTGGTGAACAAATGGGATTCAGACATGTCGCTGTGGAAATCCGTCAGGACCTTATTTCAGATGTGGCAGGCCGGGAAAAATGGGGGCGTTCCCTGGCGTCTGCCTGTCACACGTATCTTACTCAACACAAGGAAGACTAACCTGAAGGGCGGATCATGGCGGCGTTTTTGTCGAGGGAAATTGCACTGGTACCGGAGCAGACTGTTTTCCTGATTGTTGATGTTCAACAATACAGCTGCAGCCGGCAGGGGGGGATGTTCAGAGGAAGAAAACCGGTGGCGATGGCAGCCTTTGATTATTATTTTGAGCGCCTGGACCAGATGGTTCTGCCCAATATTGTTCGTCTTCAGGCTGCCTGCAGAGCCACCGGGATTGAAGTGATGTTCACGGTGATTGAAAGCCTGACACAGGACGGCCGGGACCGCGGACTGGACTACAAGATATCCGGATTTAACATCCCAAGGGGGTCTGCGGATGCGAAGATCCCCGATGCAGTGCAGCCACTGGGGGATGAGATGACCATTCCAAAAACCTCTTCCAGTGTCTTCAACTCAACCTGTATCGATTATATCCTGCGCAACCTTGGCTGCAGGCAACTGGTGATCTGCGGGGTATTGAGCGATCAGTGCGTGGAAAGCGCCGTGCGCGATGCCTGCGATTTGAACTATCTGGTGACGCTGGTTCCGGATGCCTGTGCCACTTACACCGCAGAACGGCAACTGGCATCCTTGAATACCATCACCGGCTATTGCCGCCAAAGGGATACCGATGCGCTGATCCAGGAAATCAACCGTAAACCGGAGATGATTGGATGATCAGAGAAGAGTTGATTGTGGCCGTGTGCAATGACGTGTCCGGTCAGACGAGGGGAAAGGGGTTTCCCGCGTCTGAGCGGGAAAAGCGATTTAAAACGGGTGTGGGCTGGGTCCCCACCAACGTTCAGATCACCTGCTTCAATACAATCGCAGACAGTATTTACGGATCCCTGGATGACCTGATACTGGTTCCGGACGAAAGCACAGAGGTGAGGGTTGATTTTGAAGATGACCATCCTGTCGAGCATTTTGTGATCGGGGACATTTTACACCTGGACGGGGCCCCCTGGGAATGCTGTACCCGTGCCCTGGCGAAAAAGGCACTCGCTTCCCTGGAAGAAGAGACCGGCCTGACACTGCTTTCCACCTTTGAACAGGAGTTCTTTTATTCGGGAGCTGACTGTGAAACCTGGTGCGGTTTTGGGCTGAACAGTTTCAGGGGGGGTGCCAGGTTCGGGGAAACACTCATCGCCGCTTTAACAGCAGCGAATATCAAGCCGGACACCTTTCTGGCGGAATACGGCCCCGGTCAGTTCGAAGCGACATTGTCACCGACCCCTGGCATCCGCTCGGCGGACGAATGTATCATTCTGAGAGAACTGGCTCGATCCACAGCAACCCGTCTGGGGGAACGTGTCAGTTTTTCTCCGCTGGTCACTCCGGAGGCGGTGGGCAACGGGGTGCATATTCATTTCAGTTTTCTGGATAAAAATGAAACGCCGGTCACCTACGACGAAAACAGCGCCACCGGCATGAGCAGGCTTGCGGGACAGTTTTGTGCGGGCGTACTGACATATATGCCGGCCATCACAGCCTTTACAGCACCGAGTGTGATTTCATACGAACGGCTGGTGCCCCATCGCTGGAGTGCCGCGTATAACAACCTGGCCCTCAGGGACAGGGAGGCAGGGCTGAGAGTATGTCCAGCCAGTAACGTGGGGGGTACCCCGATTGATTCCCAGTTTAATATTGAATACCGGCCTGCGGATGCTACCGGGAGTCCTTACCTCCAGATCGCAGCCCTTGTCTCAGCCGGTCTGCAGGGGATCAGGGAGGGGCTGGATCAGCCGCTCCCGACAACCGGTGACCTGAGCCGGCTTTCTGAAGCGGAGCTCAAAAAGCTGAATACCAGGCGTCTGCCGACCACCCTGGAAGCAGCCCTGCGGGAAATGGAAGCGGAACCCCAAATCAGATCCTGGTTCTCCGAGAATTTTGTCGACATCTACCTGAAACATAAAAGAAAGGAAATCGATACCGTCAATCATCTGCAGCCGGGGGAGGTCTTTCGAAAGTACATTGCCCTCTATTAGGGGCGCGTCTGTTTTTCAGAATAACAATTGCTCATCACATCCATCGCAGGAGGTTCACCATGGCATCCACAATCATCGATTTTCACGCGCATCTCGGTGGACACAAGCCGGTTCCGTTCCGGGCGCCTTTCTATCTGCCGGAAGGATATCAACCCCCATACTGGATACGGGACCAGGCGCTCTTTCACTCCCTCTCAAATGAGGGGGGCCCGATGCTGGCGGTCATGTTTAAGATCGGCCTTTACCTCAGCTGGCTGGGGCTGGATGTCGTCAATAACAAGGGGGATATCTATAAAGAGCTCAAAGGCTCCAAAAAAATCAACAAACTGGTGGTTCTTGCCACCTCCCCCGTGGTGACTGACGGGAAAATGGACCTGACAAAAACGCCGATGTACATCTCCAACGATGCGGTGATGGAAATGGCCCGAAACAGTGAAAAAATAATTCCGGGGATATCCATCAACCCCCTGGCTGACAACGCTGAAGCGGAACTCGACCGGCTGATATCAGCATCCAGGTCCCTGCCGAATGGTGGTAAGGCGGTTTTCAAGCTTTTTCCGTCGGTCTGCTTCTTCCATGCGGATGGAAAGGATGAACAGGGCAATGAGCTGCCATATCGCAAAAAACTGCTGGATTTCTATGCTCAGCTGGCAGCGCTGGGGATTCCCGTTATTGTCCATACCGGCGTCGAGGAGGTGATGAAGGATGACACCTATGCCTACTTCATGGACCACGGGGGCGATGTGGCGAACCTGACGCCCTTGATAGAGACCGGTGCCACCATCATACTCGCCCATTCCGGATATGATCCCAGCTATCAATCGGCACACAAAAACAAGCCGAATCAGTTTGTCGAAGTCAAAGCAGCGATTCGAAAATACCCCAATGTATACAGCGATATTTCCGGGGCATTTTCAACCGGTTATAACTTCGTTGGCACCATCGCGGACTTGCTGGAAGATGATGACTGCCGTGCCAAGATGGTTCACGGCTCTGACTTTCCGGTTGTGCTGGGAAATCCTGAAGAGATCCTGGGTATACTGCAGAAAGAGGACCAGTCCAATATATACGTTCAAAAGGCCATGACGGCGTACACAGAAATCGTGAAGGACAAAGGACTCAAGAAGCTGACGTTCCTGGACAAATGCGCCCGTATGACGGAAATCACCATGCAGTCACTGGGAGTTGATGACAGGGGTATTGACGCCTATTTTACCAATGGTGCCCGGTTGCTGGGGTATGCGGATTAACCATGGCAGGGCTCGCGTTGCTTCATTCCAGGCAGCAACGTGCCTACCGGATGCACTTGACGACCAGGCGCGATATGATCATGTCCTGGAATTCATGCACCGCCGGTCCCGACAGCCTCACCTTCCGTTCGAACCCACGCCCTGCACGGATCATATCCACCACAGCAGATACGCCTGTATCCAGGGTCGAAACCCATAGGTGATACTGCTGACTTTTCCACTGCCATCAATGACCGCAATGGCCGGAATGACTTGAATATTCAGCATCTGCGAGAGCGCTCCCCGATCCCTGTAAACTGGAAATGCAATCGGCGTATTCTCACGAAATTCATCGATCTGTACCTGTGATTCGCTCTGATTCACCCCGATCAATTGTTTATTCCCTTCCAGAAGAGAGGCGTAGATGCCATTCAAGAGTGGAATTTCCACGCGACAGGGGATGCACCAGGAAGCCCAGAAATTGATAATCAGGGGTTTTCCCCTGAATCGGGACAGGTAAACGGGGCGACCCGTTTCGTCTTCGAGCTGAAGATTCGAAACATCAGTTCCCTGCAGTGTGGTTGCTTTTTCCCAGAGTGGCATCCATTTAAAAGCCACCTGGTAGACGATCACGCCCACCAGGGCGATCCAGATAAGCAGGGAGATTCGTCCAGGTTTCATAAGGCGCCGCCTGGCGGCGGCGGGGAGCGGTGTTTACTGTTTGAGGAACTTGATCATGACCTGGCAAACCGCCTCGCCTGTCATGACCTCATCGATCTTGACCGGTTCGGCGTAGGACGGCGCATCGCTCATCCGTCCCCTCATATACGGATCAAGTGACAGATAACGGCTGCGCAGGAGGAGTTCCCCATCCCCCGGTGACGGAACGGGGACCTTCTCCAAACGAAAATCAGCTTCCGTCGGGGCCCCGACAGGCCTCGATGCAAGCACGATACGGCGGTTCAGTGTTTCATTATTTCCAATAATTGTTCTCCCTGGTAATCATAACCTGTGATGAAAAGATCCAATAGACCAATCCCGTAACTATTCACCTGTATACGCCCCAAAAGTATTGTGTTTCAAGAAACGCATGAATCCTCCTGGAGCTCCTGGAAGCCATCCATGGCTTCCAAGGTTCTTGAAACACAATACCTTCGGGGCTGAGCGGAAATCAAACTGAATAGATACCCAATCCCTTCATTATAGTCATAACGACGCGTATATTCAAGGGATACCGAAATGTTTTTTCCCGGCAGGAGTCATTCTTTGAACTGAGAGACACCATACGCTGTCACGTTTACCGGCATCCACCGAGCTTCTCTCTAGCCGGCCGAAGAAACCGTCCTGCCAGGGCGGTGCCTGCCGGAAAAACAAGACAGGAGCGTCGACGCAGGAAGGCCTTATGGTTGCATATCCTTCCATTTATCCGATGGAACGATTCACCCCTGTCTCTGTTACGTTACACACAATGCCATTTGGTTAACTTTAAATCCCGTGTCTGCAATGGACCCGTTTCAATTGCAGATCCGTTTCAAGCAATTCAAACAGGTCCATCGCAGACATTCAGCAAGCGGCTTAACTAAATGACATTGATGTTACACATTCTTTCGGAGCACCTTGATTAATTAAAATTATCGAACTTACCGCACCAACGGGTTGATACTGACTGAGTTCCATTGATTCAAGGTGCCCTTAACTAACGGTAGTCACGATCGGCCGGCTATTCGACCGACTCAGGCAGGGACCTGGATATTAATCGCCCATCGATTTGAAACACCGCACTACTGTAAAGACAATCAAGGAATCCATGAACAAGCGATGTGTGTTGGTTGTGATACTGATAACCTGTTTTTCAGCTGGGGCCTATGCCCGTTCCCAGAAAGTTCCCACGGGCTATGGAAATATCCAGGGCGCGAAATACATCCGGAATTATGACGGTGATACGATTACGGACAATATTCCCGGATACCCGCCCATTATCGGTGAGAATATCTCCATCCGGATGAACGGCATTGATACACCTGAAATCAAGGGGAAATGCGCCAGGGAAAAAGCCCTGGCAAAAAAAGCCAGACAACAGGTGCGATCGCTTCTCGTCCATGCCCGGAATATCGAACTGCGGAACATTCAACGCGGAAAATACTTCCGCATTGTCGCCGATGTCTGGATTGACGGTCTCTCCATCAACCAGATCCTGATTCGGGAAAAACTGGCTGTCCCTTACGATGGGGGAAGGAAAACGTTTTTATGGTGCGAGTGACGGGGGTTCTCTGCTGTGCGGTGCCTGCCGGTTGGCAGTGCATCAGCCATGGAACACCGGGTGGCACCTGAAAACCGGGCTCCTGATATTTTATCGTAGCGCAAGACCGCTAAACAACCTAAAATAGGGGTAACGATTCAGCACTTTTTCTAAGCAGAAGCTGAATAGATACAAATAAGTCACATAGTCCTGTGAGGAGGTGGTTCGGATATGTTGAAAAGGAATATGATAAAAGCGGGTGTTTTTGTCATCTTTTGCGTGGCATTTATTTTGTTCAGTGTCATTGATTACCAGGCAAAAATAACAGAAGAGGATACGCTGCCCTATTTTTCCCAGTACAATGACACAGTGGTGCGAAAACGCCAGTTTTTTGAATTTATGCGCCCCATCATCGAGAAGGAAAACGACCGGGTCTTGAAACAGCGCAAACAGTTCATGGCCCTGTACCAAAAACGGGCCCGCGGAGAAGACCTGTCGGTCTGGGATTTGAGGGTATTCAAGCGCTTTGCGGAATTATACCAGGTGGACCCGGCGGAATATGACAATGATAAGCTATGGGAATTGCTGAAACGACGCATCGACATCGTACCGACGGAACTGGCGTTGGCCCAGAGCGCCAACGAGTCGGCCTGGGGTCAATCCCGGTTTGCCATCCGGGGCAATGCCATGTTTGGCCAGTGGTCGTTTTCCCGGGAAAGAAAAGGGCTGGTACCGAGCCGACGGGATCCGGAGGCCAGCCACACGGTGGCCACATACCCGACGGTCAAAGCGGCCGTCAAAAGCTATATCAAGAATCTGAACACCCATCCGGCCTATACTGATTTCAGGGTATTACGATCCCAGGCACGGGAGGAGGGCGCTGAACCGGACGGTCTTTCCCTGGCAGCCGGATTGGTTAACTATTCGGAAAAACGCATGGACTACGTCCGTGAAATTCAGAGCCTCATAGAGACCAATAAATCATTAATGAATCTCGATCTGTAATGAAACGATGCCTGCTTATCGGCTGGTTCCTGCTGCTGGTACAGGCCATGGCAGTCGGTCAGGACCATGTGGTGGTGCTTCAATACCACCACTTCGGTGATACCACGCCGGCCTCAACCAGTGTCTCGCTGAAGCTGTTCCAGCAGCAGCTGGTATACCTGGAAACCCATCGCTTCACCGTGCTGCCCTTCGAGAAAGCACTGCGTCTTATCCGGGCGGGGGAAGCACTCCCGCCGCGGTCTGTCGTCATCACCATGGACGACGCCTACCTGTCGATCTACAGCCAGGCGTATCCCCTGCTGAAAGAAAAAGGATGGCCATTCATCGTATTTGTCTCAACAGAGGCCGTCGACAAGGGGCACAAAGGGTTTCTGACATGGCCGCAGTTGCGGGAGATGATGAAAAACGGAGCTTCGGTGGGGTCCCACAGTCACACGCATCCCTACCTGGTGCGGGAACAGACCCGGATGCCGCCTGACCGTTGGAAACAGTGGGCCCGGGAAGAGATTGAAACCGCCCATCAACGGATTAAAGAAGCACTGGGGGTGGATACCGGTCTCTTTGCCTATCCCTATGGCGAATTCAACCTGGCATTGCAGGCCATCGTTGCGGAACTCGGCCTGGTCGGTGTGGGACAGCACTCCGGGGTCATCTGGCCAGGAAGCGATTTTCTGGCCCTCCCCCGCTTTCCTGTTTCCGGAGAATATGGCGCCATCCCGGAATTTGCGGTCAAGGTCAACGCGCTGCCGCTGCCGGTGGTAGCCATAGAGCCCGCGGATCCTGTTCTTTCCGGGTCCAATATCCAGCCGGTACTGCGGTTGAGACTGGCTCCCGGTGATTACGCGTTGGACCGCCTGCGTTGCTTTGCCTCCGGGCAGGGGGCCATGGAGATTCAATGGATCGACCGGCCAAACCTTGCCTTCGCGGTTATCCCGAAACAGGCGCTCCCCATGGGTCGCAGCAAGGTCAACTGCACCGCTCCCCTGGCAGGTTCGGGCCGCTACTACTGGTTCAGCAGGCAGTGGTTGCGTCTGAAATGAGATCAGGAAGGCCAGAAATGGTTGTCAAACCAGATTTTTTCCCTCAAATCATTGTCCAGATCCAGCAGGATCTCGTGATGTCCTTTTTCCCAGTCGGCCAGCCATTGATAGAATTTCTTTTCATCCGGGTCCGCAGCCTGCTCCGCTCTTTCGGTATAGACGCGGATGGCGCGTGTTTCCATATCAATCGCCGAGGAGATGGCCGCCGCTTCATAACCGGCAGCTGAAATTTTTCCCTTCGTTTTTTTGGAAAGTATCTCTGAAGCGGTGTCGCCAGTTCCCTTTGGCAGTTTAACCTCTTTAAAGCGCTGATGCTGAGTGTAATGGATAAACTGCTCGGAAAGAAACTGGATATGGTCCTCTTCCTCGTCGGCCATGATTTCAAAGACCTGTTTGACATCCGGGTCTGTCGCCTGCTCCGCCACTTTCGTGTAAAACGCCTTCCCTCTCCTTTCCAGTAAAAGTGCGGTTTTCAGTATTTCAATCGCTTTGCTTTCTTCCATGGGGTTCCTGTTTGAATTTGATTTCAGGGTGTCTGAGTACGAATACGGTGTGCTCCTGCCAGGACGATCCGGGTCTGCTGTCCGTTGTCATCCAGCGACAAACCCATGCAGCGGGTCAGGTCCTGGGGATGCTGTGATATCCATTATCCACTGCATCCACCCTAAAAATCAAGGCTTCATTGCCCCCCGGGTGCACCAAATTTGTGTGGGTATGATCAATCTGTCATTGAACTCATTCTCGGCAGACATCCATGTCTGACTCCGAGGGCGGTCGTTGACTTCGCCCTCCTGGCTTCGTTTAACCACTCCCAACCCGCTCATGAGAAGCGAGACTTGCAGCTTCGAAAAGACCGATCACACCTTCAATGTTGCCCACAGGTTATTGGTGCACCCTTGCCCCCATGGAACCGATGCCCGGCGCCCGCAGTCAAGATCACCTGAAACATGAATGTCTTACATTTTATCTTCTCCGGGTGATTGAAAAATAGTGACAAACAGCGCTTGACTTCAAAAAACCAACTTCCTATCATCATTTATCATCTGTTCTCATTTCGAACCAGCATACAGGGGGCAGATACAACAGAAAATGTGACACGGTCAGATTTCTTCTATCATCACAAAAGGACAAACCATGGACAAAATCAATAAATCAATCGACAAGGAGGTCATTGAGAGATGTTTTCGGGAGCTGATGGAAAAGGGCCTGGGGCTTGACATGAGTGATCCCAACTTTCTCGAGACGCCCCAGCGGGTTGCGCGGAGCTACGAGGAGATCTTTGCCGGCCTGGACAGCGCCGATGACGAGATCCACAAGATATTCGAAACCGGTTTTCCCACCGATTACACCGGTATCGTGCTGGAAAAGGGGATCACCGTATTCTCCATGTGCCCCCACCACTTCCTGCCCATTCGCTACGAGGTCACCATCGGCTACATTCCCAACGGTAAAGCCCTCGGCCTGAGCAAACTGGCGCGGATTATTGAACTGATGGGGAAAATGCCCTGTATCCAGGAGGATTTCACCGAACGCATCGTGAACGAGATCGATGATCACATCCGGCCGCTGGGTGTCATCTGTATTGTCAAGGGCGCCCATTACTGCATGCGTATGCGCGGGGTGAAGCAGAAGGATTCCTGGACAACCACCAGTTCGGTGCGTGGCGTATTCCTGACCAAGGAGGAGATGGAAGCGAAGTTCTACAACCTGATTAAAGGCATCTAAACATCTCCTTATCCCGGCTCCGGGGGTTGGGTCGGGGGAGGAAAAAAGGCGGCCTGCTTTTTGATTTCCAGTCGGTCATACAGTTTCAGCAGATTCAGATAGTCCCCATGCAGGGTGGTATTGACCAGGAATGCGTCCCCGTTCAGGATGCGCCGGGCTTGCGCCACGTTTTCCCGTCCGAATATGCTGAAGAGGGCATCTTCATACTCCTCCCAGACCAGCTGCTCCCCGTTCATGCGGATCAGTTCCGCCACAATGTGCCCCAGCCTGTTGGTCCCGAATTCCAAGCACGCCAGGGCCTCCGGCATGTTACCCTGGCGCAGATATAGATGAGCCCTGAACTCCAGGATCGTGAAGCTGGTCTCGAAAATCACCCCGATATATTTTTCCACGTTCAGGGTATCTTCCAGGGAGCCGATGGTGTCCAGGATTTCCTCAGGATCATAATCCTCGGCATGCAGCACCATGTTCCGGATCCTTTTGCCGCTGTTTTTGTTGTTGTAGATCAGATCCTCTATCGGGTAGACCTCTGAAACCCCCGGCACGATCATCTGGCAGGAGTAAAACCCAAGATACCGGTATTCCCTCAGGTAGATCTCCCGGCCCATGGTGTTCAGAATATTCGTCAGGAAGGCATATTCGGCCTCATTTCCCTCGTCCCGGTCAAGCCAGGGGGTGTAGGCAAAACTTTTTGCTGAACATAAAAATCCAAATCCCAGCTTTCCATTGGAGTCGATAAAATGGGACTCCAGGTTGAAACTGTCTGAAACGATGTCCATGTCAAAGGTCGGGATTTCAAATCCATCCAGATTGTCCAGTCCCCGACCCTGCATCAATTCCGTCATCGTCCGCTCCAGCGCGACTTCCAGAATCGGATGGGCGCCAAATGAAACAAACAGGGAGGCGTTCTCCGGATGGATCAACGAGATCGCGGTAACGGGGTATTTCCCTCCCAATGAGGCATCCAGAACCTCTACCCGGTATCCCAGTTTTCGCAATGCGGAAACATCCGCATACAGGCGTTCAAAGGAACGAACGATTTCATCGGGGAATCTTGGCAGGGCATACCCGTTTTTAATCGTCTCAATTTTGACATACCGTTCAAATATCTCGCTGAGGGCCTGCACCTGTGCTTCCCGGGGCGTATTCCCCGTCGCCAGACCGTTGCTGACATAAAGATTGCTCAAAATATTCAGCGGGAAATAGACCGTCTCCCCGGTCGACTGGTTGGTGAAAGGCAGTGCGACGATCCTGTCTTCATAGTCACTGTTGAAATCAACCAGGTCGTCATCATGGAGTTCCCCATCCGGATTATACACCCGGCGCAACGCCTCGTTCAGATAGGCTCCGCCATATTCGAAGGCAATTTGATCCGGATAGTATGTCCGGTCTGCCAGGTGAAAATTGATAAAGAAGTTATTGGTCTGGAGCCGCTCAATATACTCACCCAGGGCACTGGCCAGCGATGCGTCTGACACAATCCCTTTTCCGTTGGCATAGATATGGCCGGGCGCTTCAACCGAAGCGAGATTCACAGAGTAACAATGCGCCAGGGGATGCTTCTCCTGGGGGAACGTCATGTTGCAGCCAGCGTCTGCCAGAACCGCTTTCATTTTTGCGATGGACTCTTCCAGGGGGACGCTTTTGGATAACAGTTTCATGTTAATGCCTCGTTGTGCCGGACAGGGCTTGGTGGTTTGTATGAAAAACACTCACCACAGAGACACGGAGATCGCGAAGGAAAACCAGCTGAGCTGAGTGACTGTCATAGAGCTGTTTCAATTGCTTGGAGCAGTTTCTTAGATGATCTTGACGAAATGGAGCGATAGAAACCCAGCGATGTCATTCTCATGTTTCATTGTGCCTCACCCGGGGCATGTTGGTTTATGCGGCTTACAATGCCCCGTTTTATATCTGCGGTGTCAGCTTCTGCGTGGCGATATACAAATCCTCGACGTTCTTTCTGGCCCAGGGATTCTTGCGCAGGAATTTCAAGCTGGACTTCACGGAGGGTTCGTTGATGAAACAACGGATCTCGATGCGTTTGCTCAGCTCCCGCCATCCATAGTGTTCAACCAGGCTGTTCAGGATCCGTTCCAGGGTAATCCCGTGCAGCGGATTGTTGGGTTGTTTCCCGGTCATAAACAGGCGTTCTCGTTGGGGTTCGTTGTGCTGGGGTATCATGATTATAATATACAAGAGAAACAGGTTATCTGCAATCTTCTCAGCAGCGGTTGAGGATTCATCATTGACATCACAACGTTATAGTGTTCTGATGGCAGTGACACCACATTGGAGATATCCTTATGGCAATACTATCGAAACGGTCAACCATTTATCTGGATCCTGTCCTTCACCAGGCATTGCGGATTAAATCCCTTGAAACATCCCGGTCAATGTCGGAAATTATTAACGAGGCTGTGAAAGAAGCGCTTGCAGAAGATGCGGAGGATCTGGCCGCCTTTGAAGAAAGGGTTGAAGAACCCCTGATCAGCTATGAACAGATGGTCAAAAAATTGAAAAAGGATGGGCGCATATAAAATTTTTTTTAAACAATCGGTGTGGAAGGATTTTAAATCGATTCCTGACCGGGACCTATCCAGAATTCTTGATAGTATTCAATCGCTTGGTGATAATCCCCGCCAACCAGGTTGCAAAAAATTGAGTGGCCAGGAACGGTATCGGTTTCGCCAGGAACAATATCGGATTATTTACGCCATCCAGGATGAAGAACTGACCGTCTGGGTTGTCAAGGTCGGTCATCGCAAAACAGAGTATCGATGACTTCTTTGCTGCCAGGGATGGATCGGGGCTTCTTTCGATGGCTGTGACCGGACTCCCCGGAGAAGGTTCAATCCGGACCGGCATGCGGATGAAATCTGTTGAAGAAACGGCTTCGTTGATATTTGATTGGAAAGATGCGGGGGCAGGCGCCGGGAGGAATCAGGATATCACCTGGGAAGTGCTATGGCCCTCGCCCAGGCTCTCTTCCTCCTGCTCCAGCTGGAACCGTTTTTTTGCGTTGTGTTTGCAGTCAAGGTACAGAAATTTCACGGAAGCAAAAAAGGGGCTGTTGTCAAAATCCGCCGGTACAATCTGGCTGTAATTTTTTTTGAGGAGTTGGACCATTTTTTCAAAATCGCCAACGGTCTTCAGTGACTTGATTTTCTTTTTTTTCCTCAGTCTCAGGGACGGGCTGACGGGATAACCCGCCTTGTGAAACCCGTGGGCAATCATCCCGGAGCAGATGTAATAGTGTTCAAAAATGGTATTCCCGCCAATATAGACCTTGATATCGGGTCGAAATTTAGTATACCAGTATTTGAAGAGCAGCTTTTCGATGTTCACCACATCATACCGGGGTTGCAATCGCACCATCTCTTCCATGTGCTGGATCACCGTTTTTTTGCCCTGCCTGGAGAGCATCACCGGCCGGCAGATACGGATATCCAGTTCCAGGTATTTGTCGATATCCCGGACAATCACCCCCTGGGGTTCCGCTTCGATGATTTTTCCATCTCCGAGATAGAATGCGGCGTGGCTGTATGGTGATTTTGTCAGGGTCTGGATAACATGGCTGATCCTTAGATTTCCTCTTACCAGGATCACATCACAGGGTTTTGCTGCTTCCAGGAATCGCATTTTTTTGTATTCCAGCAGCAGCTGTTCCTCCTCCTTCGACCCCAGAAGCGGCTGTGCAGAGTCGTACCCGGGGGCGACCTGCAACAGGTATTTCAACAGCCGGTTATACACCAGGTCACGGGTTTTCTTACCTGCCAGGCTTTTTCCAAAATCATTCACCTCATTGAACAACCTGAAAAAAACGCGATCAATCCCGGGATTAACGCCATCCAGCAGCTTCAGATCAAAAAATCGTCTCATATCAATGATTGGATCAGGTCAGAGAGAAACCCCGCAGGCCAGCCAGCCTGTCGATCATCGGGCAGAAGCCAATCGTTTTCGGTAATAATCATGCATCAGGGATAAAATCCGGGCTGTCTCATCGATCCGGTTCAACATCCGGATTCCCTGCTGATTGAGATCCGAAATAACCTGGCTCTCCCAATGGGTGTGATGGCTCGCGAGGATCACCGGAAAGTCGTACTCTTTCTGCAGACCATGAAACAGCAGCATAATCTGCTTACTATAATCGTTGAAGAACCGTTCTTCAGAGGAGGAACGGTCATCTATCATCCCGCTGTTGCCGAAGCCATGCAGAACGAGGGCATCGACTTCACCCGAGGTGATGATCGCCCGTGCCATTTCGATCAGGTTTTCCATGGGAAAGCCCAATCCGGAAGCCCCGATATCAACCGGATTTCGGGTGGAGGCTCTCGGTGGCATCCCTAGCGATTTCAATGCTTTTTGCAGGGTTTGACCCAGTTCCGGAACGAGCAGCCCTTCCTGTTCGATAAAGCCGGAAAGGATAACGCCCCACGAACCGCCTACCGTAATGATACCGACTCTGCGGCCCCGCATCAGCGGACGCTCCGTCAAGGCATGACCAAGAGGCAGCAGGAGTTCCATGGTTGGCGACATAATGACGCCCAGCTGGTCTAGCGCCCCTTCGAAGACCTCCTTCCTTCCGGAAAGGGCCCCGGTATGGCTGCGCGCAGCCCTGGCGGAGCCCGGGGTCAGACCCGCCTTGAACACCACGACCGGTTTTTTGCGCGTCAAGTCCCGCATCACCTCCCTGAAGCGGCTTCCGTCCCGCACGGTTTCAAGGTACATCAGAATCCCGTCTATATCCGGATCATGGTAGAAATGCGCCAGGAAATCGGTCACGGTCAAGTCGCATTCATTCCCGGTATGAACAAATTTTCCAACCCCCTGTCCCTGATACCGCCCGGACTCCAGCAGATCGTAGAACGCAAATCCACCCTGACAAATCGCGCCCAGACGGGTAGGACAGATATGGTCCGCGATACCGGCAGAGGCGTTGAAGCCCGCATGCAGGTTAAACGTGCCGCTGATATTCGGCCCCAGTATGGCAATCCCAAATGATTTGGCGAGTGCGACCAGCTTTTTTTCCTTATTGATCCCTTCCCGGTCATCAAAGATTTCACCGAAACCTGCCGTGACCAGAGAGATGCCCTTGACCTTTTTTTCCCCGCAGGCCGCCAGAACCTTTTCCACCGATGCTTCCGGAATCGTGAAAACGGCCAGGTCGACCGGACCCGGGATATCCCGGATATCCCTGTAGGCAGGAATATCATAGACCCGGGTGTTTTTCTGACTGACCGGGTAGATCTTCCCTGGATACCCTGAGGAGAGCAGTCCTTTCATGATCATTGCTCCCCAGGAGGAGGGTCTCTGGGTCGCACCAATCACTGCAACAGACCCGGGATTGAGAAACACCTCCAGTTCGTCTCTTTTTTTCAATCAGATCTCCTGACAGCGGTTATTCTTTCAGGCACCCGTCCCATCCGGGTCAACTACAGGTTGAGAAAGGCCTGCGGTTCAGCCCGCATGGTTGTTTTCAGATGCCACGTTGTTTTTCAGGATGACCCGCGCATCGACCATGTGAACCCCGGTTTCATAGACAATCACCGGATTCAGATCCATCTCGGATATCTCCGGATAGGCCTCGACAATCTCTGAACAGAGCAGCAGCAGCTTGCGGATGGCACCCTTGTCATAGGGCGCGCTGCCCCGGATACCGTTCAGCATGGGGGCGGACCGGATTTCCGCCATCATGGTACTCGCCGAGTGGGGGGATATGGGCAGGACCCGGAAGGCGACGTCTTTCAACACCTCGACCATGATGCCCCCCAGACCGAACATGATCACCGGCCCGAACTGGTCATCGATCTTGGTGCCAATGATCACTTCGATCCCGGGCTCGGCCATGGGTGTGACCAGCACCCCGCGGATATTCGCATCTTTATTGTACTCCCTGGCACATTTGGTGATATCGATGAATGCGGACCGGACTGCAGCCGCTGTTTTCAGATGGAGACGGACGCCCTTGGCGTCGCTCTTATGCAGAATGTCCGGGGAGACAATTTTCAGCACCACTTCGCCACCGATCTTTTTTGCGATCTTGACCGCCTCATCGGCCGTGGTGGCAAGCTGATCGTCTGCCACCGGGGCTCCGTGAATCTGAAAGAGCCGTTTGGCCTCCGGTTCCAGCAGGTAGTGCCGGCCTTCGGCTTGCGCCTGTTCGATGATCTGCCGGCCTTCGGGTTTTGCCTTGGCCCCCCAGTTAAAAACAAAATTGACCTTGCCGTGGTACTCCTGCAGATACCGCCCTCTTTCGGCCAGGGCGCCAAAGCAGCTGCAGGCGACATCCAGGGAGTCATGGACCGGGATACCGTAATACCGCAACAATTCCAGGGCATGGGGCTTCACCGAACTGTACAGGCTGTGCACGATGATGGGTTTGTTCTTTTTCAGCAGCAATTTCCCCAATTGATGGGCCGCATCCTCCTCCTTCCAGATCAGGCTTTTTGCAAACCGGATCCCGTACCCGCCGAACAGCCCGACCATCAGCAGTCCGCCCACATTGGGATCCTTGAGAATCAGGTCGGCACATTCAGCAAAGAGTGACGGATCAGAGTCGGTTCCGCCGGCAACATCCACCGGATTCCTGATCGAGGCCGTAAAGGGCAGGATTTTTTTCAGTTTTTCCTGGGTTTTTTGGCTGAGTTCCGGAATCCCCACCCCCAGATCCGTCAGGATATCGGCAGCGATGGTGGCGTGTCCGCCGCCGTCTGCCAGGATGGCAACCTTGTTGTTTTTCAGGGCGGGAAGATTCGACAGCGCCTCGGCCACCGGGAACAGGGTGTCCGACTTCTCCACCACGATAATACCCGACCGCTGGAAAGCCGTGCGCGCCACTTCCGACATGCCGGCCAGCGCCCCGGTATGGGACCCCGCCGACCGCTGCCCGGTCGACGAACGACCGCTTTTCAGCAGAATGATCGGTTTGTGCAGCGTGGTTTTGTATGCCTCCTGCAGAAAGCGCCGCCCGTCCCGCATCCCTTCCACGTAGAGCAGTACCGCCCGGGTCTGGGGATCGTTCTTGAAAAACTCGAGATATTCGTGGAACCGGATATCCAGCTCGTTTCCAACGCCCACATAGTAGGAGAATCCCCTGTTGCTTTTGAGCTTGGCTTCGGTAAACAGGCTCAGGGCCATGTTTCCGCTCTGGGAAACCAGCGCAATGTCGCCCCGGGGGGCATCCTGAAGACCCACCAGATTCAGGTTGGTACAGAGGTTCATCATCCCGGAGGTGTTCGGGCCGATCAGCCGGACCTGGTTCCTGCGTGCCGCAATCATCAGGGCTTCCTCGACCCTGCGGCCTTCTTCGCCTGTTTCTCCAAAACCGCCGGCGATAATCACCGCTCCGGCCACCCCCTTTTTCCCGCAATCTTCAAGCACGGCAGGAATGGTTTTGGCCGGGGTGGTGATCAGGGCCAGATCGACCGGCCCCTCAATATCCGAGATCTTGGCAAAACAGTGCAAGCCCATGATGCTTTTTTCCTTCGGATTCACCGGATAGATCTTGCCCTCGTATTTCTCATCCAGCAGGATCCGGATTGCCTGAAATCCCCTTTTGGTATCCACCTTGGACGCGCCGACAATCGCCACCGATTCCGCCTGCAAAATTCTGTTCAGTGTCATGGTTGTCCTCCCTGTTATTTTTTTTCTCTTTCCGCAAACCGCGTTAAGGAATCCTGACGCTCCTTGGTAAAGACGCAGGCCAGGCAGGCTTCGGTTTCAAAGTCCATCAAGGCATCCAGGCTGACTTCACCCGCCATCTGCAGTCCTTTTTTGATCATCTTGATGCTGAAGGAGGAGTTCCGGGCAATCTGCAGGGCCATCTCCCTGGCGGTCGCCATCAGCTTTTCTGCCGGTACGGCACGATTGACCAGCCCGATCCGTTCCGCCTCGCGACCGTCGATGTTCTGCGCGGTGAAAAGCAGCTCCTTCGCCTTTCCCGGACCGATCAAATCCTGCACCAGCCGCATGGCACCACCGGTGACCGAAGAGGTCACCCGGGCCTCCGGGGATCCGATCTGGGCATCTTCGGCGGCAATCCGGATATCACAGGCCAGCGCCAGTTCATACCCCGATCCCAGGGCATACCCGTTGATGGCGGCGATGGTGGGTTTTTCAAATTCGATAATCTTTTTCGAGGCCGCCTGCAGCTCCTCCAGGTAATCCCGATACGCCTCGGGGCTGCGATCCTTTGATTCCTTGAGATCCGCCCCCGTAGAAAACGCCCGCCCCTGTCCGGTGATAATGATGGATTTGGTGTCGGTATCTCCCGCAACATCATCAAAGGCGGTCTGCATATCGAGCCAGAGTTGCTTGTTCATGGCGTTTAACACTTTGGGCCGGTTGAGGGAGATGGTCGCGATACCTTCGGATTTTTCGTAAATGATGCATTCAAATTCCATGATGGTCTCCTTTTCTGCCGGCCTGGACATGCTGATAATTCATGTCGGGCAGGCACTATGATGGATTGGGTTCAGCTCATTCGTGCTTCAGGAAAAAACCAGCGTCTCCGGTGAAAGAAACCGGTTTCATGGGGATGCCTGACTCTAAAGCATTTCAGGCCGGTCAGTCAACCGCGGACGAATTTCTGGGACAGATTCCCGGGTTGGCAGGGGCATCCAAACGGCTCCTCTTATCAGTCTCATCCTTTGTCGTGCACCGGCGGACATGACACCGTGACCGAATAAACCGGCATCCGCAACGGTACCTCTTTCAAACGCATAAATCCATCCTGGAATTCCGGGAAGCCGTCCATGGCTTCCAGGGTTCTTGAAATGACACCCCTATGGTGCTCTGACAATTCAGAAAAACCCCTTCAATTAACGACAGTGAATCATAAGGGGCTGCGAATGACCGGCGCAACGCAGGCGTGTCCGATCGGTTGTTTGAAGGCTGATGATGAGACCCATATCCAAGGACCGGTCTTCAATCTCCAATACCCTTTTCAGGCTGATGACTTGAGACGGGACTGGTTTTGGGGATAAACAGGAGGGGTGTACCAAAAACATGTGAGTATGTGATTATAACCTCTTTCCGCTTGCAGGTACCCACACATATTTGGTGCACCCAACAGGAGAAGGTCCTTGACTTCCAAAAGGCGAATTCCTATGATCACGGTGAATCGGTGACCAACAGATGTAAAACTGGTCACCGGTTTGTTTTTTTTTGGGAAAAAGAAACTCAATGAGAAGGAAGGAGCAACATGATCATAAAAAACTGGATGAGCAAAAATGTCATCACGGCCGATATTAATCACTCCCTCCATACCGCCATGCGGTTAATTACCCAGCATGGCATTGGCTCACTGCCGGTGATGAAAAAAGGGAAAATGGTCGGCATGGTCAGCGCCGAAGACATCCGGCGGGCCCTGATCACAACGACCACCTCAACAGACGGTCAGACCACCGGTGCAATCGACGGCACCAAGGTCAGTGAAATCATGAAGGAAAACATGGTTCTGGTTTCCCTGTTCAGCACCCTGGATGAAGTCGCCGAGATCCTGTTGAGAAGCAAAATCGCCAGTGCACCGGTGATGGATGAAAACGGGGATATTGCGGGAATCATCACCAAAACGGATATTTGCAAGGCATTGATTTCACTCGCTGGAAAAACCAAAAAGGAATTTGACTTCGGTCTGCAGGTGGAAGACAGTGCGGGGTCGATCAAGGTGATCACCGATATTATTCGTTCGCTGGGCGGTCGTATTGCCAGTATTCTCATATCGTATGATGAAGTCCCGGACGGTTTCCGCAACGTCTATATCCGGGTCTACAATATTGAAAGGGAGAAACTGGATGAGCTTAAAAGCAGGCTGATGCCTGCCGCGACCATGCTTTACATGTTCGACTACTTGAAACCGTCCAGACAGATTTTTCATTGACCCCGGATCACGGATGACGAGGCAGGAGCACCGGTTCGCCCGGGCCTGCCGCCTCTTTACCGCCCTTCTCTTTTCCAGACGGCGGTATTGACCCTTATGCGGGTCTGGCCATCGATCGTCCTATTGCATCAGTCCCTGCATCAGGATGACCGCCACCAGCGCCAGAATGGCGTAAAATTCCGGAAAGGCCGCCAGGATCATGGTGTTCCCGAAAACACTGTGACCGCTGCCCATGGCCGTAATCCCGCTGGCACAGACCTTCCCCTGGAAAATGGCGGAAACCATGGCGGCGATGCCGATAGCCAGTCCGGCTCCCAGAACCACCGCCCCATTGGCGAGGGAGAAATCAGGACGGATTGTCCCGCTGTAAATAATGAAGGCCACAAATCCGTACAATCCCTGGGTCGCAGGCAGCCCTGCCAGGACCATCCCGGTTCCGAATGCCTCCGGTTTTTTCTTGATCATGCCCAACACAGATGATCCCCCCAGGGCCAGTCCCCAGGCCGAACCTGCACCTGACAGCCCGACCATCAGACCCAAACCGATCAACGACAAGACATATCCCATACTGTTTCTCCTTATGCTTCAAGTTGACTGAAATTCCGCACTGACTGGAAACGCCTTTCCTCAAAAAGGTCAAAAATATTCCGCCCGGTGGGGCGGGATGTTGGCTTACGCCTTCTCTTTTAAAAACGGGGCATAGCCTTTGCCGCCGCCTTCAAAATCGAGGTTTTTGTAAAATTCCACAAATGTCAATCGCAGGGGATGAACGAACGACCCCAGGATTGCCAGCCCAAAGTTCAAGGTATGGGCAAACAGCAGCAGGGCAACGGTCGCGATAATCCCAGGAAAAAGGTTGTTCTCGATAAACCCGAAGGCAATCCCGTTAAACGCGTGGCCCAGGAGACCGCTGGCCAGCCCGAGGGCGAAGAGCCTCAGATAGGACAAAATATCCCCGATGATCCCGGTGGCAAATCCATAGAGCTCCCAGAGCCCGAACAGCGGCCGCATCAGGATATTTTTGTCCGGATTGTTAAAGAGGAACATCAGTATTAGTCCTGAAACAATCAGCCATAATCCGAATTCCGGGGGCGGAATGGTCAGCCAGGAACCAATCTGAATTGTACCCAGCCTGTAGGTCGATATATCGATCCCCGTAATCCCCTTGAATCCGCTGTCGTTGCTGCCGACCCCGATTGAAAACAGAATTCCGCAGATAAGGATAAAAAACGAGGCGGGGTGAATTCCCCAGACAAAGCCGTTCTGGCGTATTCGGTTGATACATTGCAGACCAATCCCCAGCAGAACCTGCACAATCCCCAGAAAAATGGCAAACCCCATGGCCGGGAACTCCGTCATCTTTCTGCTATTGATAAAGGAGCCCAGAAAAGAGAGCATGGCACCGCTTTCGGTTCTGAAAAAATACTCCTTGTTGCCCCTTAGATAAAAAATGGACTGGCCGAAAAAGCTGTTCAGGGCAATCCCGCTGATGATCGTCATGCCGCCCAGGAGGAGGCCGATGAGATAGAGGTTGCGATATTGTCCCGGTCCTTTCCAGAGTGCGATGAGCGCAATGACAACGGTAATGAGGCCATAGCCCAGATCCCCCAGACAGAGGCCGAAGAAGACCAGAAAGAAGGGGGCAAAAAAGGGTGTGGGATCCAGTTCCCGATAAGAAGGCAGCGCATAGATCCGGGTGATGGGTTCAAAGAGTCGGGAAAAACGATTGTTTTTCAACAGCACCGGCACGTTGTCCGTCACCGTCGGGGCGTCGATGCGATAGTAGCAGAGATAGTCCTCCAGAAAATCATGTACCACCTTTTCCCGTCCGGCGGGGAACCATCCGGTCAGGGAATAGACCTTACTCTCCAGTTCACTGACCATGTTCAAATCGGCGGCCGCAACAGCAGCCAGATTGCTGTTGTTGATTTTAAACGCATCCAGGGCATCCACATAGACGGTCAGGTTTTCAAAGCCCTGATCGATTTCAGCACACGCCTGCTCAAGCCGCACGGCCTCCTGGTGCAGTTTTTGAAGTGATTTCAATGGGATATTGACTTCGTTGACCCCATCGGCCTCAAATGGGCTCCCTTTTTCAAACACCAGAAACCGGACCCTTGTTTTATCGCTGTGGATGATCGCATAATAGAAACCGTCCATGTTGAGCTGTCTGAACGTCTTTTCTGTGGACTCAAAAAAGCGAAGCTTGATCCCCCGTCTTTCAATCTGGCCGATGGTCTCCGGGTCCAATTCCCCCCAGGGTTGAAGCTGATGGATATCCTTGCGGATATCCATCAGCTGTTGCTGGAGGGTCTCCTGTTTCTTTTCTGCCACCTCAAACGTCTCGAGGATATGCAACAGCTCTTCTTCCGAGACCGCAGCCGGCTTTGCGAGGGAAGGACCCGGACGTTTCTCCTTCTGGATGGTCCGCAGGATCTGCACCATCCGCTCACAGGATCGGGAGAGGGCGTTCGCCTTTCGGTAGATTTCGGAAGCGGCGTCGGGTTGCTCGATGTCGGTATTTTCGACAATATGAATAATCCCGATCTCCTGCAGGGATTCCAGGAAATCCGGTTTCTCTTTATGGTAAAGCAGGACAGACAGCTTTTTCATCGGCACAATCATGCTGCAGCCTCCCTTTCAATTTTGGCCTTGAGGATTTTCTGGGATGATTTGGCCAGGTTTTCCTCGTCTTCCAGGTATCGCTTTATTTTTAGAATGGCCTCCTCGTACTCCGGTATCTGCACTTTCTCGTACAGGTTCACCTTCTGGGTGGTTTTCTTTCTGGCGTAGTCCAGCAGGGCAAATTTTTCAGCCAGGATCTTACGCTGCATACGGAGATCAACCAGCGATTTCAATATGGTCACCCCGAATTTAAACCAGTTGGGATTCCCATGGAGGCTGAAGGGCTTCTCCTCGAACACGACCTCTTCCAGAAACGGGGTCTTGACACCGGCGATGGATTTTCTGCCCACTTTGACCGCCACAATGGTGAGCAGGTCCGGGAACTCACACCAGAATTTATTCAGGTCCGCCAGGGTTTCCAGCCGCTCCCGGAGCTCTGTCTCGACCTCCTGAATGGTTTCCTTGACGATTTTCACTTCGTTCCGCAGGGCGGACTCTTTTGCCTGCAGCGTCGGCAGGGCCTTTTTGCGGATTTCCAGCTCTTTGACCAGTTGTTGTCGGGAGGTCTTGTTATATTGAAATTTTATCGTCATCGGTTCTCTGTTGGTTATTCCAATCCATCCGGTGATGAAAAACGGGTACTATTCACCCTTTTTCTGAGCAGAAGCTGAATAGTTATGAAAAATCTACGCTTTCCAGTAACGATCCAGATATTCCTGCTTGATGCCGACCTCTTCCCTGGAAAAAAACTGCCTCAGCAGTTTCCAGGCAGTGTCCAGCATCAGATCGACATTGATATTGATATCGATGGCCAGCAGCTCCCTGGAATACGCCCTGGCGAAATCCAGGGTTCTTTCGTCGTATTCCGTCAGGTCAAAACCGTTCTCCCGCTTGGTCATGGCGCCTGAGGCGTCCGCATAGAGTCGGATACAGGCATTCATCACCTGGGGATGGTCTGAGCGGGTCGATGTCCCGATCACGAGTTGTTTTAAGCGGGAAAGACTTCGGAACGGGTCGATAATCACCTTCCCGATCTCCGTATCGCGACGCAGGTAGAGCTGGCCTTCGGTGATATAACCGGTATTGTCGGGAATGGCATGGGTGATATCGCCGCCGCTCAGTGTCGTTACCGCAATAATCGTAATGGAGCCCCCTTCGGGAAACTGGGCGGCCTTTTCATAGATTTTCGCCAGGTCGCTGTATAGCGAACCGGGCATACTGTCCTTGGACGGGATTTGATCCATGCGGTTGGAAACAATACTGAGGGCATCGGCATAGAGCGTCATATCCGTCAGCAGCACCAGCACCTTCATCTTTTTGCGCACGGCGAAGTACTCGGCCGCGGTCAGGCTCATATCCGGAATCAGCAGCCGCTCCACCGGTGGATCATCAGTGGTGTTCATGAAGCAGATGATCCGGTCCAGGGCGCCGGCGTTGTCAAACAGGGTCCGGTAGTAAAGATAGTCGTCATTGGACATCCCCATGCCCCCCAGGATAATAATATCGGCTTCGGCCCGCAGGGCAACATCCGCCATCACCTGGTTGAAAGGCTGATCCGGGTCGGCAAAAAAGGGAATCTTCTGTCCGGTCACCAGGGTGTTGTTCAGATCGATACCGGCGATACCGGTGGCGATCAGTTCAGATGGCTGCTTGCGTCGCACCGGATTGACAGAGGGTCCGCCTGTTTCGACCTCCTCGCCTTCAATCTCGGGTCCGTCGTCAATGGGCTGGCCATAGGCATTGAAAAACCGGCCCAGCAGCTCATCACCCACCTTTTCCGTCGGCGGTTTGCCGGTAAAAACGACCTCCGCATTGGTGGCGATTCCCTGGGTGCCGGGGAACACCTGCAGCACGACCTTGTTGCCCATGATTTTCACCACCTGGGCCGGGCGTCCATCCACGTAGGCCATCTCTTCATTGGCGATTCCTTCCGCATAGAGGGAGCAGGTGGCCTTGGTGATATCCTCGATTTTTGTGTATATTTTCTGGAAAGCGGATGTTTTCATTTAGGAGGCCCTCCTCTCTGTGATTAAAAGATCCAGTTCGGATTCCCGCGCCTTGAACTCTTCACACTGAAACTCCTGGTAATTCATCTGTTTAAAGAGGTTGATGATCTTCCGGAAATAGCCGAAGACCTCTTCAAAGCGCTCAAACTGAAAATCGGTTTCACACACCTGCAGGACCTTGTTGAGCATGTATTGCTGGCGTTCCATGGGCGTTGACGCGTCAATATCGTCAAACCCGTCCTGTTGCAGGATGACAAAGTCGATCACCTCCGATTTGTTGAACAGGGTGTGGTAATCGACGGGGACCCCGTCATCTCCCAGGATGCTGATCTGGTCTTTCACCTCCTTTCCCCGGAGCAGCATGTCCTTCACCTTGTGGACCTTATCCACCCAGCCGCTTTCAATGGATTCGTTCAGGGATTGCACGATCTCGTCGTATTCCAGGTATTTGGAGTAGCTTTCGATGGGATCGATGGCCGGATACCGTTTGGCGTCGGCCCGGCTTTGTTCAAGGGCGTAAAAGGCCCGGGCGGCTTTCTTGGTGGATTCCGTCACCGGTTCCTTCAGGTTCCCGCCAGCCGGACTGACGGTGCCGATGAAGGTGACGGACCCGCTGGCCCCGTTATTCAGGTAAACAAATCCGGCCCTGGCGTAAAAGTTGGCGATAATGGCGGACAGATCCATGGGGAATGCGTCCGGACCGGGAAGTTCCTCCAGCCGGTTGGACATCTCCCTCAACGCCTGGGCCCAGCGGGAGGTCGAATCCGCATTCAGCAGGACCTTGAGCCCCATGGCCCGATAATACTCGGCAATGGTCATGCCGGTGTATACGGACGCCTCACGGGAGGCCACCGGCATGTTCGAGGTGTTACAGATGATAATGGTCCGTTCCATCAGTTTTCGCCCGGTCCGGGGATCGTCCAGCTCGGGGAACTCGGTGAATATTTCAACCACCTCGTTGGCCCGTTCACCGCAGGCAACGATGATAATCAGGTCCGCATCGGCATTTTTGGACAGGGCATGCTGCAGCACGGTCTTGCCGGCACCGAAAGGCCCGGGGATAAACCCGGTCCCCCCTTCGGCGATGGGATTGAGGGTGTCAATCGTGCGGATACCGGTTTCCATGATCCGGAAGGGACGGGGTTTGTTCCGGTACCGGGTAATCGGGAGTTTGACCGGCCATTTCATGGTCATGGTCAGCGCCACCTCGTTGCCATCACCGTCAATGACCACCGCCAGCGGGTCATCGATGGTATAGTCGCCTTCCTCGACGATGGTTTTAATCCGGCTGCTGCCTTTGAAGTTGAAAGGAACCATGATCTTATGGTCGATCCAGCCCTCCTTGACATTGCCGATCCAGTCGGCAGCAGCAACCTCCTGGTTTTCCACCACCAGGGGGGTAAAGTGCCATTTTTTTTCCGCATCCAGTGCCGAAGTATAGTCGCCCCGTTTCAGGAAGATGCCATCCATTTTGTTCAGGTCATTCTGCAGACCGTCATAGTTTCTGGACAGCATGCCCGGTCCCAGGGTCACTTCCAGCATTCTTCCCATGAATTCAACGTCGTTGCCCACCTTTAACCCCCGGGTGCTTTCAAATACCTGGACAAAAACTGTTTTGCCCGTGATCTTAATCACTTCCGCCATACAGCGATCGCCGCCGATATCGATATAGCAGATTTCGTTCTGGGATACCGGACCGTCAACTTCAATATTGACCAGGTTGGCAACAACACCGACCACTTTACCACTGGTGCTCATAAGGTTCCTCCGTTCTTTCATTCGGCTTTAACATTCTGTTCCAGATCTTGAATGATTTTCTGCAGCATTTCTGCGCCGGTTGTATCATCCAAAAAAGACCATCTTTCTGCAATGGACAGGGCGATCCCAACGCCCATCACGGTTTCAATATTGAACGGTTCCGGCTCTGCCATCTCTTCCAGCTGCTGAAGTCTGAATCTGGCCAGTTTTTCTTCGGATGTGGGGATATGATCAAACTCGATGGCGAGCAACTCATCTGCCCAGGGGACCCTGGCAGGCAATGAGAAATCAGCGGCGCTGCTTTTGAACAGCAGATCCGTGACTTCGTTGCGGCCAATCAGATGCGTTTCCAGTGATTCCTTTGCTCTTCTGCAGTTCAAGGCTGCCAGAATATTCCGCAGATCCAGTTCAAACGTGAACCACTCCCTTAAAAACCGGTTCTCAACTGCGGTGGCCGCTTCGTAAAACAACCAGTTCAGCTGGTTTTCCCAGGACAGGTTCTGAATGAGCGGACTGTTTGCCTGGTAAGCCGCAATGAACACCTGCATGTATTCGGGCACCTGATCCGGATTTTTTATTTCAGCGCGCAAGGTCTCTTCCGAGAAGTTACCGGTCAGAACCAGCGGGTCGCTCTGATTGGTGAGCAGAGCGATCAGGTTCTTGTTATCGTTGGGAAAGCCAATATAACGCAGCCAGCGGGCATCTACCGGGGGGATCTGATCCAGCAGCTCATTGATAAAAGCACCGAGACCCAGTTCGATCTTGTGCTCATCAAAAATAATGTCCGGCAATCCGGCAACAATATAGTGATAGGGAATGGTCATGGTCTGTCACCCATCGATGTTGTACGATGCGTCATCATCATTTGTCTGAAAAACACTCACCACAGAGACACGGAGGAAAATAAGCGCTGCTGAATCGTTGTCGTTCACTTCAGCGACTGGTTCCGCACCAACAGTTCCGGTTTTCACGAACCGCATGAATCCTTCCTGGAGTTTCTTCCAAGGTTCTTGAAAACCGGAACCGTTGGTGCTTCGCAGGAAAAAGGTGTTTAAGTTAACGGCATTGTCTGCTTTATGACAGTCACGGGAATGCATCGCTATTTTTCATCCTTCGTTGTGACCTGCAGGTCATGAATGCCGACCAGGCGTCAGAGGGGTGGGTGGTTCGATGAAAACCGGTTGGGTTGGTTTTTAAGGTCTCAACGTCCCTGAATCAGAATCCCCGAAGACAACAAACAGATCACAGGCCCCCCGGGGGGCCTTAATCACTGAAAAGAAAGTTTCTGGTTTTGGCACTTAAATACTGTTTGAAGAATTCGTTGAAATTCTCTTCGGTCAGACTGATCTTGTAGCCGCCACTTTTAGGGCCAATCTGAAACCCGCCTTTCAGGTTTCTGGAGAAACGGAGTTCAATATTGGTGTTCACCAGCCCTGTTATTTCGGCAATAAAGCTCTCTTCCAGTTCCTTTCGTTCCTTCTCGGGCAACAGCAATTCCAGATCCTGTTTCTCCTCCCCGGTCTGCCAGTTCTGCAGGACAATCTTGATGTATTCCTTGATACTGCTGCTGGACATGGCCTTTGACACTTTGTCATCCAGGGCTTTGGCGGTGATGAGGTCGGTAATCTGCTGGCGTATGGCTCTGACAGATTTCAGGCCTGCCAGTTTGATTTCTGATTCGGTTATCTTGTGGAGATTCTCTGCCTCTTTCCGGGCGTTCTTCAGCAGTTCTGCCGCTTCTTCCCTCGCTTTCCCGAGGATTCTTTCCGCTTCCTCGGTGGCGTGATCAATGATTCTTTCGGCTTCCTCCTCGCCTTTTTGAACCCCTTCCTGGTAGATGATACTCGTCAGCTCTTGAATATTTTGTGCCATCTTGTTCTTTCTCCGCAAAAACCATTGGTCTTGATGTTAGCGACAATATGAAACAATCTCGCGAAAGACTGCCTGTGGCGCTGGTTGATCCACCATCACTGTGCCTGCGCTGCGTGACGATTTAACCCTGCTTGTACAGAAATACCGAACAGGGAGAGTCATAAATCAGCGTTTTTGCCGTTCGGCCAACGGCATTCTGCATCTTTTCATAACTGGAATTGGCCGCCACAATGATCAGAATCGCATCCGTCATCTCCTGGAGTTCAATGACTTTTTCATAGGACCGGCCAAATTCGAGGACGGTTCGATACTTGGATATGATCTCAAACTCGGCAACATAGTGTTCCAGTTTCTCTTTCTGTTTTTCCCTTTCATCCTTCAGCTGTTCTTTTACAGCCATATCGTCTGACAACCGCTGATGCCATTCCCAGGTAAAATCCTTTTTCTCATCTTCAAGTACCGGCAAATCGGCCACATGGATGAACATCAGTTCCGCGTTGGACTTCTGGGCCCAGCGGTCTGCAAGCTCAATCAGGCCCTTGTTGGTATCGGAATAGTCGACCGGCACGATAAAAATCAGGTTGAATTTCTTGGCCGGCTTGCGATAGATGTACACCGGGCCCTTGGCATTGTTGAGGACGTGACGCGTGGTGCTCCCCAGAAAGACCCGTTTGATCAGGGTGTGGGAGTGGGAAGGGATCAGAATAAATTCCGGATCAATCTGGGACTCAACCTCAAGAATCACCTGCCGGGCTTCGCCGGCGCGGGAAGAGAGCTCGTAATCCACTGAAACATCCAGGGCCTTAACATATTTTTCCATCTCTTTCAGATCCTTCTTCATCAGGGTCTCATCCTGTGTAAACAGCATTTTTTTACCCTGCATGAAGTTTTTTGATCGGACATGGAGAAAATAGAGTGAGGATCCGGTAACCATACACCATCGATTCGCCAGACGGATAATTTCCTGACTGACTGCGCTGGGTGTAATCGGAACAAGAATTTGTTTTCTCATAACTCCCCAGAAAATAGGTTTTTACAGTAACCATGATCCGCAGACCAGGGTGCAACAGAATAATACGTGACTCAAGCGATGCAGACAGGCGCTGGCTGTCATGGATGCGTTTCTAATGAACCGGGCTGGGAATAACAAAAAACAGATACAGGTAGACACCCAGAAAAAAACTGATCTCTTCCGCGCGCGTCGTGTCTATAACCTCCTGCAGAATCTCGTCCCTGACATGGTAGATTTTCAGTCGTTCCCGGAACATGGGACGAAAATTGGAAATCCCTTCCCGCCAGATCATATGGCCCTGGTCGATAATCACCCGGAGCATAATAATAAAATTGATCCTGTTTTTCTGGACGGTTTTTCGGACGGAATCCAATCGATCCTGATCGCTTTTTAACGTGTCCAGGTAGTCCTCCCGAAACACATCTTCGGGCTTGCTGTATAAAATTTTGAAAACGAGTTTATAGGCCAGATGCACCCCTTTTTCCAACTCCTGTTCATTCAGCGCCCCGTCCCCTTCGGAGAAGAATTCACATACCCGCTGGGTTCTCTGCAGAATCGCCATCAGGTCATGGGTGCTTTCAGGAATATAGGGATAGTGATTAAAAAGCAAACCCAGAATCTTCTTCCCCCCCGGACTGTCCTGGTAAAACCGCCTGTATTTATCGGCCACGGACGGCAGATTCCCGGGGTCTTCAATCAGCAGTTGCAGCTCCCGGGCATTTCTGAGTCCGATTTGATTTAATAGTTCGATCCCATCCGGTGTTTCCATTTTTTTCTCCCCTGCCCTCAACCATCACACGCGGTTTGCTGCCGCCCCCCTTTCGTTCTCCTGTAAAACCAGATAAATCTGCCCAGGTGGAGGGATATGCCGCCTGATGATGATAGGGATTTGGTCTGACGAAGTCAAGTTTAGATTTTCCATGGACGTGTGATCACGCCTGACATTCTCCCCGGCGGGTCTTCCTCTCAACACCCCCTGTCACCTCCCTGAACCCCGTCAAGAAACCGAAAAACCCCGGAAGTCAGCCGTGGCTGCAGGGGGCGGCAACCAGCACGCTGCCTCCGACCGGTCACCCACAACGCGGACCCCCTCAGACAAGGGCCACGCCCATTGCTAGAACAAGGGGGTTGCTGAGACAATGATGCCATCCTCATCAGCATAAAGAAAATCACCTGGCCGAAACTTGACACCGCAAAAATGGACCGGTACATCTTTTTCACCGATTCCCTTCTTCACGGTTTTCAGCGGATGGACATCCAGGGCTTTGACCCCCAGTTTCATGCCCGCAATATCAGCCGAGTCGCGGATACATCCATTGATGACCATGCCACTCCAGCCGTTTTTCGCGGCCTTTTCGGCCAGCAGATCACCCAGTACAGCACAGCGCATTGAACCACCCGCATCCACGACCAGCACCTGGCGATCCCCCGCGGTCCCGACCACTTCACGGACCAGGGAATTATCTTCGAACAGTTTCAGGGTCACTATCCGACCATAAAACTTCGTCACACCACCAAAATCACGCAACCCCGGACTTGCAATCTGGAGTTGATCACTGAATTCATCACTGAGATCGGCTGTTTTAAAATCCTTGTCAGACATGTTGATTGCCTCCTGCAACAGGAAGTGTCAAAGAATAAAGCTGCGCCCAATTCGGGGAAAAGCGCACTGTTTAAGTGAACTGTTAAACCGTTGACGCCCAAATGATAGAAAATCGGGATTTCAGAGTCAAGGTTTCTTCTGATTTTTTTTCCCAAAGCCGGACAATGAACCCTGAACATCCGCAAAAAACCAGGCCGACAAAATCAGGGAACTGTTCCGCTCAATATGAAAGGAGGGTATCGAAATCAGGATTGGCGGGAAGAAAACCAATGGGGGACAGAAGCGATCCGGAGACTGCCTGAAACTATTTCTCCGGTCGGTGCTGCAGCTGCAACCCTGTCAGGAACCGGCGCAGAATTTGATCCTGACAGTCACGGTAGTGTTTGTGCCCGGGTTTGCGGAAAAATGCACTCAGTTCATGGTTGCTGATGTTCAATTCGGTCAGCGCCATGATCTTCATGATATCATCCGACTTCAGGTTCAACGCGATTTTCAATTTCACCAGAATCATGTTGTTTGTTAAACGCGTCTCCGGTTCAGGCTGGGCTCCCTCCTTCATCCCGCGCTGGTCAATGATCAACCCATTGAGAAACATGGCCAGTTCAGGGTCGCTGCAGATCCGGTACGCAGAATCGTCTTCTTTTTTAAGCCAGTCACAGACCTGCTCACGGGTTACCGAATGACCCGCCAGACCGAAGATGGCTATTATTTTCGAATCACTGAAGTCAAAGATAAAGCGAATCCGCCGCAAAATATCATTGTTTGTCATTGGCAAGTCCTTTCTGGTTATTACGATTCACCCCTTTTTCCGATCAGAAGCTGAGACCTGTGTCTGATTCAATTCACGGGACTCGCAGCGAAGAACGCCGAGATTGAGTTGTTTTAACCCGGGATGGCAGGCATCCGGCTGGGTGCAATGGACAGGGCGGATGCACTGCGGTGATCGGCGATGACCCCGCCGCCGCTTCAATCGGACCGGCAGAAACTGATCGAACGCGGTTTGCAGATCCGGCCATCCACCCACATGGCACCGCTGAAATCCGCACCCCGGTACTTTTCAGGTTCCGGCAGCCGCACATTCAACAGGGTGGCCTGTTTGAAATCGGCACCTCTCAGATCCGCTCCCCGCAGGTCGGCGTCCGTCAGATCAATCCGGGACAGGGGAGCCTTCACCAGGAAACAGTTGCGGCAGCATTTCGTCCGCAACAGCTGTTCCCATTGCCATCTCTTGTACGTTTCCGCGTTTTGTGCACCTGCCGGCAGACCCAGTGAGATCAGACCGATAAACACCAGCAATATCTTTTTCATGGTTTCCTGCAAGGTCCTGTTCAGCCGGTAATACCCGTTTCTACTCAGGCAGAGCAACCCTGGCTTGGCGGGGTGACCTCAGCCCGGATCGTGGTTCACCCGGGGATCGGTTTTCAGGCCCCCCTGCACCGCACTAGACCGGGTCGGACTGGGCGGGGAGGTCCCCCCGGGACTGTTGATACGCAAAAAACCGGTTGTCCAGGGCTTCCTGGAGGCTTCTGGCCCGCCGGCTGCCCCGATCGGTATACATGCCCAACCCCTGTTCGAGGGCCTCGACGAGAAGATCGGCGGTCAACCCGAAAACAACGGATTCCTGGTATTTGATCACGGTATGGTTGAATTTGAGACCTTGCCGTTCAACCGTTTTTTCTTCGCGGTTGTTCTCGTCCAGGAGTTCCTCGATATCGGGGCTGAGGATTTTCGCAACTTCGTCCGTATTGGCTGAGAAATCGGGAATCCCGTCGTACCAGGCCACAAAAGGGACCAGGTGAAACGCCGCGCGACTCCAGGCGTCGTCCAGTCTGCCAATCAGCATCACCTTGTCGGGGTCGATGCCGATCTCCTCCCCCGCCTCCCGGATTGCTGTCTGACCAAGGGATTCCCCCTCTTCCCGACGTCCCCCCGGGAAACTGACTTCACCTTTGTGGTTCCTCATTTTTGAGGAGCGTTCGGTCAATACCACCCGGATCGTTCCGGCTTCGTCCCAGAACAGAATCAACACGGCGGCTTCGCCAAACCAGGCAGGAATCAGTTCGGACTGGAATTGAAAGCGTTCCTGTCCTTTGATCTGCTGAATGTTTTCTTTAAACCTTGCTTTCGAAATCATGGGATGGGGGCTCAGATGGTTCACTTTAATTGGGAGAGACCGATTCATTTCGCCGAGAACCGGGCATTGCTGATTTTAATGACGTTCTCCACAAAATTCATATCGATAAACCCTGTTTCCAGGAGCACTTTCGCGATAAAAACCTCGTTCAGGAGACTGAAATTGTATTGGAGCCCGGTGGTGCTGATCTTTGTCGCAATATCAATCAGCTCTGTATATGAAAGCGAGAACAGGATCTCTTCCCTCAGGGCATTGTATGCGGGGTTTGTCGTATCTGCGAAGATATACCGGTAAGGATTCAGACCCGCCTGGGGCTTCGGGTTGAAAAAATCGGACGTCAGCAGCGTATACAGGTTAATGGTTTCAAAAATATCCTCATAATTGTCACAGTTGCTTTGATCTTTCAACTCCAGAAATTCAAACCCGCTGTAGGAGATGATCAGGCCGGATTTCAGTTTGATCGCCCCGGCTTCTTCCGACAGGGCATCAAAACTTCTTTCAAAGTCGTTGTTGAGCAGACTTTGGGCTTTGACGAGGGCACTTTGATAATAGCGATCCCGGTCCAGGGGATGCACATACCCGATTCGCTGCTGGAGGGTGAGGGTATCATCATCTTCAGCGGTTATAAGCGTCCCGTCAGGCTCCATAATGAGAAGATAGCCACCCAGGTACGCTTCGAAATACCGGTAGAGGGGATGTCCACTCAAAATCCCGTTTGCCTTTTCGTAAATGCTTTTCAGTGCCCAACTCAATGCGATTTCATTTTCAGCCACATTTATTGAAAATACCGACTTCCCAAGCATTCCCTCTCCTTTAAACATTAAAGTTTCCGCCTCACCATCCTGTCCACTGTCCCGTCAAAAAAAGCATTCCTGTTTTACGACCCTTCTGTCACGCCTTGTTTTCTCCCAAATGAGCGATGGCACTCTCCAGGATGAGCGATGGCACTCTCCAGGATGACCTGCAGCCGCAGCGCAAGCGCCTGCTTCAGGTCTTCATCCGACAGCGTCGTCTGTTTCCGGATCAGGCTCTGATGGTGCAGATCCATCAAGGTGGCATCCAGCATTTCCAGTTCGTCCACTTCAGCCCCGTCCTCCACCTCAAGGGAATCGGTTACCAGCGCGGATCGAACTTCGGCGTCCACCCCAAAAACGGCCCTGCGGGCGATCAGGTAGTTGCACTCGACGTCCTTATCCAGCCGTACGTCATCACAGACCAGTGTTCCCAGGATTTCAGCACCCTCTTCGATTTCGGCCGACCGGCAGATGAGCAACCGTTTGATCTCGGCATCTTTTTGGATGGTAACCCTTTCAGCGATCACCATCGTCGCCTCCCGGTTCCCGTGGATGGTGATCTCGGTGTCAAAACCCGCCCAGGGAAACTGATCGATCCAATCCTTCAGATTACCGGGATGACTGGACAGGTATCTTTTCAAAGCCTCCATATGGTTTCCGCCCGATGGTAGATGATGATGACATGCCTTGCCGTTATTCTGTAATTCAGTCTAATGGCTGACCCGTCTTCATGTCAACTTTCTCAGTATTTCGGGTGCACCAAATATGGGTGGGTACCTGTAAGCGGAAAGAGGTTGTTTGTTCAGAAAACCTTGGAAGCCAGGGATGGATTCCAGGAGTTCCAAGGATGGATGCA
>JAHJRI010000053.1 GCA_018830885.1 bacterium
GACGAGGTCTAAAAATGGCTGGAAATTATTGGCAGCAGGGAAAGGCAGCTAAAGAGGATGACCTGAATACATCACTGATCTGAATTGCTGGAAAGGATCTTTGTTAGCAGGCAGCTACTGCGATAGCAGTTTAGTCCAATAGTATTTATGCAAAGTGAATTTTTTCATCACAATATTGATGTTTACAGACAGGAATGGGTATTCCTGTCATTTACATGGATTCTGATATGACACATTTGAATGCACTGGATAGACGAATGGAAGCGCTATCCCACCGCAAATGGGATCTTCCGGCGATCGAAAAGCGGTTTAGAAATCTGGAGAAAAACGGCATCCCAAAAAAGCAGATCGATCAGGCAGCAATACTACGGGACAAAGAGAAGTTCCTGGATCAGGTTCAGACGAAGGCAGAAGAATACTGCTACCTGACCAGGAATTGCGCAAAGGGGTCGGCACTGGCATTATTCGAAGAATTCGGTCTGGGAAATATGGAAATCATAAAGGCCCTGACCCCATTTCCCGGGCTTGGCATGACAGGCGGCATTTGTGGACCTGTTACCGGGGGTCTGGTCTCTATCGGTCTTTTCTTTTCGGACGATGATCCAGCCAACTTCGAAAATCCGAGCGCCTATATGGCCGGCAGGGACTACATAAAACGATTTGAAACAATAATGGGCAGCCTGTTATGTCCAAAGATCCAGGAACGCATATTGGGAAAAAGCTATGACCCTTTCAGCGGTTCTGAGAATCGAGAGGAGTATAATGCCGCTGGAGTCCGCGAAAAATGTCCCCTGGCCCCTGGTTTTGGAGCGAGAACAGTAGCGGAAATTATTATCGAGAAGTTTGAAAAAACTCAAGTATCCTAATCCGCGGATCTTTTATAAACCAACATGCCCCAAGGCTGGGGCATGGCGAAGAACGAGAATGAGTCGGTAATTCTGGCCGAAAAACAGGGCAACTCTGCCCGCCATAACAGCATCCACGCATGCAAACATCTCCCATCACCTCCTGAAAGCACTGCATGCAGGAAAGCCCTTTTCCCAGCTGAAGACATCGCGGTTTTACCCAGATACATCGCTGTCTCCAACCTGATTACACGGAGGTGCAATAACCGCCACAAAGATAAATTGATATTATCTATTTGACAGATAGAAAGAATAAATACTAATTCAAAACGATATAGACAATTTATTCACATCTTTATAAAAGACTGCAGATCCTATGCAGGTATTAAGGGCACCTTGATTAAATGGAACTCAGTCAGCATCAAAGGGTTGGTGTTTCAAGAACCCTGGAAGCCATGAATGGCTTCCAGGAGCTCCATAAATGGAGGCGTGCGTTTCTTGAAAGATCAACCCTTTGGTGCGGTAAGTTCGATCATTTTAATTGGTCAAAGTGCCTTTAAGTAAGAAAGGAGGGATTCTTGGGTTTCTGGCAGCTGTTCGTTTTCATCAAAGTCATTGAACACCGGAGTTTTTCAGGGGCGGCGAAGGCCTGTAACCTGACTCAGCCCACCGTCAGTAGCCATATCAAACAGTTGGAAACCCACCTGGACTGCATCCTGATAGACAGAGTCGGAAAAGAGGCCGTGGCAACCGGGGTGGGTAAAATCCTTTACGATTATGCCAGGAAGCTAATGGCACTGATGGCGGAGGCGGAAACAGCTGTTCACGAATTTCAGGGAAACTTGAAGGGAGATGTTATCATCGGGGGCAGTACAATCCCCGGCAGTTTTATACTGCCGGACCTGTTAAGCCGATTTCGGGAGTGTTATCCCCATGTCCGGTTTTTCCTGGATATCAGCAACACGGGTACCGTTATTGAAAAACTGCTTGATGGGTCGGTTGAACTGGCAATCGTTGGCGCCAGAAGCGATCACAAGCAGATCGACCAGAAAGAGATCATTGTCGATGAGATGATGCTCGTCATACCTGGTCGTCACCGGTGGTCCAAACGGGACCGGATCAGCTTTGCAGCGCTCAGAAAAGAGCCGTTTATCAGACGCGAAAACGCATCCGGCACCTGGAAATCGTTTGCCAACAGCCTCAGAAAAGTGGATTACGATACTGATGAATTGAATATTGTTGCGGAAATCAGTAACACGGCGGGTGTCATCTCCGGTGTCCGAAGCGGGCTCGGGGTATCCGTCATCTCACCGATTGCCATCTCTGAAGGGTTGACAAACGGCAGCCTCAAGGCCCTGAAAATCACGGATGTCGATATGAGACGCAGTTTCTACCTCACATGGAACAGAGGCAGAACCATGTCTCCGCTGGTCAGTTTGTTGAAAAATTTTATCGAGCAGCGAACCGATGTCACTAAAGACTAACTCTTTTTCAGTGAGAGATCCTGTAGTCCGGGTTGCATCAATGCTTTTGCCCAACTGACGCTACGAGATGCCGGATCAGTTTTCGCTGCAGTGCTTCCTGCTCTTCCGGGGTCCAGTTCATGAAACCTGCCCCTGTCTTGAACCCCAATTGACCCCTTTCAACCAGGTCTTTCAGATAGGTTGAGGGAAGAGGGGAATTCTCAAGATGCGGAAAAACATATTCATGAATGGCCAGAACCAGGTCGTTACCGACCATGTCTGCGTTCTCCAGGGGGGCCAGAACCGGCAACCTGAGTCCAAAGCTGAATTTTATTGCCTCATCCACGGTTCTGGCGTCTGCAATTCCGTTTTCCACAATAGAAACCGCTTCGCGCCACAACGCGTGCTGCAGCCTGTTGGCAACGAAACCGGGAACGTCCTTCCTGACCAGAATGGGATGTTTTCCCACCCGCCGGAGCAGTTGCATCGTAATATCAATGATTTTTTCAGAGGTATCCACGGTCCTGACCGTTTCCACCAGCGGCAGCAGAAAAGGAGGATTCCAGAAATGGGTTCCGATGATTCTCTCCTTCCTGCTGCATCTGGACGCAATTTCAGTGATACTCATCACCGACGTATTGGAAGCCAGTGGCACTTCCGGCCGACATATTCGGTCGAGACGGATGAAAACATCCTGCTTCAAGTTCAGTTTTTCTGACACACATTCCACCACAAAGTCCGCTGATTCCGCTGCGGATTCGAAATCCGAGGTGAAAACAATATTTTTCTGGACCCTTTCAATTCGCTCTGACACATCCAAATGGCCTTCGAACATTATTTCCAGATTGGATTGAATGCGCTGGCGCATCCTTTTTTCCTGCCCCGGGTCCACGTCATATGCCAGAACCTGATAGCCGTGATCACCAAATATCTGGGCAATTCCGCTGCCCATCAGGCCGGAACCGACAATCAATACGGTTTTGATTGAACTGATATCCATATTTTAGTCCACTGATATGCTGGCAGCAGCCATCAAATGCCACAGGATGATGGTGCTGCCGTGAAAACACGAAATCCGGATGTCAATATTCAGATAACATAACTGATATGCCGGGTTACTCCATTTTGCAGCCGGTCTGTTCACAGGGGACTGCCACTGACTCAGCTGATGACATACCCGCCGGGATCTCGAATGCGTGCTTGAAGTATCTGTTCTCCTTCACAATTTCGGTAAACCAGTATGGCACCTGCGCCTGATGGTCACAAGCCCGCATGGTCCAGAGACCGGCGGGTCCATCGTATGTCAGACCTTCCCACGCCTTGATAACCGCATTCACATCCGTTGTTCCCGCCTTTTTGACCGCTTCAGCCCAGAACATGGTAGCTATGTATGCTTTCCCACGCAACCAGGTCGGATAATACCCTTTATCCTTGTAAAACTGGTCGACAAATTCCTGATTCTTCTGTGTTGGGATGGAAAGGGTGTAAATTTCGGCCCCCATGTTGCCAATCATCAGTTTATCATCGCCCAGCGCTTCGATGGTTACTTCATCATTGATGTAATAGGAGAAGATCTTCTGGTTCAACCCCATCGGCCGTCCCTGTTTGAGAAGCAGCGTCAAATCATTTCCCCAGTTGGGCGTAAAGACGACATCTGGTTTGGCTGAGATGAGCTGACTGATGTAAGGACCGTAATCCTTGGTACCTGCCGGATGGTAGAGTTCGGCCACGATTTTTGTATCCGGGCTGATCTCGGCGACCTTCTTCTTAAAAGCAGCCAGGGCTTCCTGACCGAATGAATAATCCTGGCCAATAATACCCACTTTTTTATAGCCCATTTTTACAATCAGTTGTGCCAGAGCAAAGGAACGTCCGTCGGTGCTGCCGCCAGGCCGGAAAAAGTTCTTGTTGCATTTGGCAGACGTCATGCTGGCGGCATCCATACCATAGGTAAACATGATCACATTCTGTTTATACGCCAGCTGAGACATGGCTGCGCCCACGGAGCTGCCTGTCCCACCGCAGAAGAACTGCACACCATCCCTCAAAATCAGGTTCTGTGCCTTGCGAGTGGCCACATCCGGTTTCAGTTCCGAGTCAATGGGGATGACTTCCACTTTTTTGCCCAGTAACCCGCCATTCTGGTTGATCACCTTTGCCGCGTAAACAACACCATCCAGATACCGTTCACCGATATCCTTAAAAGTCCCCGACAATGGTTCGGTGACACCCAGTTTAATCACGTCTTCAGCCATGGTGGAACCAGGCAGTGCCAGTCCCAGCATCATCATAATGGCAAGCAAGCCACTAAAAAACTTCGTTTTCATAAAGCTGCTCCTTTTTAAATGGATATTTAGTTTCTAAACTTCCAGGTAGTTCTTACGAATATCTTCCGCTGCTACCGTTTCAGCTGAATCTCCTTCAAAAACAATCTGCCCCTTGCTCATCATATAGAACCGGTCGGCAACTTTAATGGCCGCATTAAAGTTTTGCTCCACCATCAAAACAGTGACCCCGGACTCGCGAATAGCGGCCAGCATGTCCAGAACATCTTTCACAATCTGAGGCGCCAATCCTTCGGTTGGCTCATCAATCAGAATCAGTCGAGGATTACCCATCAGCGTTCTCACCACGGTCAGCATCTGCTGTTCGCCACCTGAGAGATGCGCTCCCTTATTGGTACTTCTTTCCTTAAGACGCGGAAAAAGGTCATAAATCCGTTCAACCGTCCAGGCGTTCGTTCCACTGTTTACCTTACCTCCCTTCTGGATTCCCATCAGGAGGTTTTCATGCACGGTAAGGCTGCGGAATATCCGCCGATCCTCTGGAACGTAACCAACCCCCAGACGGGCTATCTGATAGGGTTCTTTCCCGACTAATTCCTGCTCGCCGTAGCGAATGCTGCCCCGCTTCGGCCTTACAACACCCATAATGCTTTTCAGGGTTGTGGATTTCCCCACCCCGTTTCTGCCCAGGAGGCAGACCAGTTCCCCCTCCTTCAGGTTCAACGAGATGCCATGCAGAATATGGCTCTTGTCATAATAGCTATGAATATCATTGATTTCCAACATGCTTAGCCTTCCCCCAAATAGGCATCTTTGACACGCTGATCATTTCTGATCTCCTCTGGTGCGCCAGAGACCAGAATGGTTCCGTAGTGGAGTACCGAAATAGTATTGGCAAGTGAAAACACCACATCCATATCATGCTCGATGATAATCAGCGTGCGCCCTTTTGTTATTTGATCAATCATCCCGATGGCCTGTTCGGTTTCCCCCCGCGTCATACCGGCAGTGGGTTCATCCAGGAGTATCAATTCTGGTTCAGTAGAAAGCGTGATTCCGATTTCCAGGGCTCGCTGCTGTCCGTAGGACAATGAACTGGCCGGACGATCCCGGACTTCCGTCAGCCCGACTTCCGCCATTATGGCTTCCGTCTTTTCCATAATGTTGGGATCGGAATTGGGGCGCTTCAAAAAATGAAACTGCAACCCGTAACGGGAGCGTACACCGGAAAGAATGTTCTCCTGCACACTCAATTCTTTGAATACATTTGTAATCTGAAACGAACGGGACAACCCCAGTCGATTCAACACATAGGGCGGTTTCCTGGATATCTCTCGATCTTTGAAAAGAATTGATCCCGAAGATGGTTTAAAATTACCGCTGATGATGTTAAAAAGGGTTGTTTTTCCCGCCCCGTTCGGTCCAATGACCGCGTGTCGTTCCTTTTCCCTGACTTTGAAATCGACCCCCGTCAGGACTTTCAATCCCGAAAAGTCCTTGTAGATATTGTTTACGTGAAGGTATTCGTTCATGATATCGCTTCCTCCACTGAAACGGGTTGATCATCATTGCCGTTACCTTTTCTGAACAACCGCTGCTGGATCTTGGTAATGACTTCAGACAAACCGCCGGGAATGAACATGACCATAAATACGAAAATGAATCCCATGAAGAGGGGCCATCGATCGGTGATATCACTCAGATAGTTCTGGAGAATGATATAGACAAACGCACCCAGGATCGGTCCCCAGAATTTCTGGGTTCCCCCGACAAATGTCATCAGGAGAACGGCGGTGGTCATGTCAATACTGATGGCTGAAATGGACACAAATTGAAAATGAAGTGCATAAAAGCTGCCTGCAAGACCGGCTACCGCTCCGCTAAAGGTGAACAAAATCAATCGGGCAACATGCGTATTATAGCCCAGGAACTTCATACGCTCTTCATTTTCCCGCATGAGCAGAACCGTCTTGCCCATGGCTGTCTGCGTAAAATACCAGCAGAAAACCATCCCTGCCCCCACGACCACCAGGGTCAGATAGTAAAAACTGGTCAGATTGGCCAGGGAAAATGATGTGATTCCCAGGTCGAGCGCAGGCCGGGTAATACTGAGACCGTCATCCCCACCGGTAACCGAGTGCCACTTGGTGGCAACCGCATAAAAAAGCGCATTAAAGGCCAGTGTTAACAAGGCGAAATAAGCCCCTTTGTGTCTGAGCATCAGAAAACCGAGGACAAAACCCGCCACTACGGCCATCACCAGGCCAATCAGAATAGCATTCCAGAGAGAAAGCTCCGGAATGCGGATGATCGCCACGGCAGTGGCAAACGCACCGAGCCCGAAAAACATGGCATGCCCAAAAGACAGAAGCCCTGCATATCCGAGAAGCAGATTATAACTGACTGCATAGAGCGAAAATATGATGATCTCTGTCATCATATTCAAATAATACAACTTCAGAAACGCAGGCAAAACCCCTGCGATGAGAAATGCCAGGACAATAATGGGTACAAAAGGAGTATGTTTCTGGTTCATTATTCTGTTTCGCCAAATAGCCCGGAAGGTTTGATGATTAAAACGACAGCCATCAGAAGATATACCAGGGCTATCGATAGATTGGGAAACAGCAATACGCCGAACGACTGCAATTCGCCAATGATCAGTGACGCAATAATGGCTCCTCCCAGACTCCCGAAACCACCCACGACAATCACGACAAAAGCATCAATCAATATCTCCTGAGCCATACCGGGAAACGTCGAAAGTAATGGTCCGGCGATCACACCGGAGAATCCTGAAAGTGCCGCACCAAAAGCAAACACACCCATAAAAACCAACGGGACATTGACACCCAGCGTATTGGCCATTTCACTGTCATTGACAGCTGCCCTGAGAATGATTCCGAGACGGGTTTTGTATAGTATGAAAGCCATGATTAACCCGACACATACGGCACAAAGAAAAATAAAAATACGGTAGACAGGATAGGTGATCCCGAAGATGGGGATCGTGGAATTCAAAAAACCGGTGACATTAACTGCCAGTGGATAATTTCCCCAGTACCACTTGACCAGCTCGGTGATGATATAGGCCAGACCAAAGGTCAAAAGCAGTTCCTGGACATGACCGAACTTATGGACACGTCGCAGCAGAAATCGTTCGACCAGAGCCCCCAGGATGAACAGGAGAATGGGACAAATGATCATTGAAATCCAAAGCTGCCCTGTGAACCGTTGCAGGATTGAAAAGGAAAAATAGGCACCCAGCATGTACATGGCGGCATGGGCAAAATTCAAGACATTCATCATGCCGAATACCAGTGTCAGGCCTGCCGAAACGAGAAACAACAAACCGGCATAGGCAAGGCCATGGAGAAAAAAAACCGGAATTTGACTCATTATTTACCTCGTTGATACATTACGTTCCCGATACCATTGGTTCGGACAGCTTAAGCATGGCAGCTGATAAACGACACCATTCATCCAGCAACTGAGACAATGGCCTGACAGCCGATTCAGATATAATTCTTCATAAGATCAGTCATTTGATAGATTTCGTCAGCTGCACAATGTATGCCCCTGAGAATTTACATCCTATCCATACCCAGGAATGCTTGTTTCTCCCGTTCTCCCGGTCATTATAGCCTGTTGTCTTCCTGGAAAGGATCTCCCATCACGCAATCCGGATGTCAGATTTTTTTACATAGTGATAAAGTCCCTGTTATCTACATTGATGCAACCTTGCTTTTTTAATTAAGTGTCCTTCAGGGTCAAAACGTTATAATCCGGCTATCCTTACGGGGGAGCATTCTTCGCTTCAAGTCTCGCAAATTCAATCACACACAGGTCTCAGCTTTTACTCAGAATAATTGGAGAATAGTGACTTTATTTGCTTAAAATCAGGACGATAAGGAATAAACGACAAAACTGATCACAGGCGTATTTTTTAATATATCGCTTACAGGGTAATCAATTGGTCATGACACAGGAATTGATCGCCAACATGCTCGGTGTGCGTCGCGAGGGCGTGACCAGTGCAGCCGGCAAACTGGATAAGCTGGGTGTGATTAAATATGCCCGGGGACATATCACGGTGCTGGACCGGGGCAAATTGGAGAAGATGTGCTGTGAGTGTTATGCTGTAGTAAAGCAGGAAACGGATCGCCTGTTACCCTGGAATGATGAAATAAGCAAAAATTGAGATATACACTGTGCATTCAGTGGCTTTAAATACGATCTCAACGAATACAGGTATCCTCTTGTCAGCCTGCCCGACTGTTTCAGTCCGCTCACTCCGACCCGTTCCCCTTGTTTAGCTCCATTTCTCAAAATTCACCAAAGTGTTTTTTTTGGGTGCACCAAAAACATGTGGGGTTGTGATTAGACTCGCTCCAAGAGGTCATTTATTCAGAAAAACGCATGAATCCATCCTTGGAGCTCCTGGAATCCATCCCTGGCTTCCAGGGTTCTCTGAACAAACAACCTCTTTCCGCTTAAAAGTACGCACACATTTTTGGTGCACCCTCTTTTTTAGAAAACTTGCATTTTCAAAACCAAGCGTGTAATTTTAGATTATATCTGCCGTATATACGTGTTTGGGTTTCGGACCATGCCATGTGACATTTGTAATTATTCAGCACTTTTTCCGAGTTAATAGGATCGTGACCTGTATGTAATTGAACGGATTGGGAGTGGTCAAGTATCGCCAGGATGGCGATGTGAATGACCGCCCTCAGAGGCAGGCATGATCAAAGCTGCGAGCCTCGCTTCTCACCTGCCGAGAATGAGTTGAATTACATACAGGTCTCGGCTTATTAGCGATATTCAGCTGAATAGATTTCCAACGGGCCTACAGCCCGCCTCAATTCTCAAACAACAACCGAAAAATGACCGGTTGTTGCTTAAAAGTTACTGACATTTTTACTTTATTTTTTGATGAAAGATCATAGACCTCCTATAAATCTGTATGCCAGACTAAAGAATAGTCGATTCCAGCCATCTCCACCAAAATACCCAAAACCATTCAAAATCAACTGTGACTTGCCAGAAAAAGCTGGTGTCCAGTGAACGAAATTCGTCTGGTGTTGGCTCATTTGTCGCCCTGCAACCTTTGGAGTTTCTAGATGGATTTTAAAATGATGTTTAAACGATTTGAGCCTCGACTGACTGTTATTCGCCGTTTCCTGCCAGCTATCGCTTTTTTTTCTGGTTTTATCTGGGATTCCATAAGCATGGGTCGGGTGGTGTCCTTTTTTGACCTGCTGGTCCTCACCAGCTATTATTTCGGGGCAGGCCTCATTCTGGTCTTTCTGGTGCGGGAGATAAAACCCGAATGGAAAAACTGGTTCGACTTTCTTGTTCAATTCTTCTTCGGCGGCCTGTTTAGTGCTTTGGTGGTTTTTTATTTTAAGAGTTCCGGTTCGCTTTACACCTTTTTTGTTGTCATCTCCCTGGTGATTCTATTGGTTGCCAACGAGTTTCTCGCTGATAGATACACGAGCCGAACATTGGACTGGGCATTGTTTGCGGTTTGCGGCACCATGTATCTCAATTTCCTGATCCCTCACGTGGTCCATTCCATCAGGGCTGCCTGGTTTTACCTGAGCTGCTTGATAAGCCTGGGCATGATCTTCGCTATTCATCGCTTTGCCAGCGCCAAGCAGCACGAACGCATGTCACGTGCGGGGAAAAAAAGACTGTATCTGATAGATTTACGACAGTTGTTGCCTGCCCTGGGTGTGGTTGTCCTGCTGGTCATTTTTTATCAGTTCCGGCTTATTCCACCGGTACCCCTGGTATCGAAGGAAAGCTATATCTGTAAAAATTTCAGCAGTCAGGACGGCACCTATTCGTGCCAGGTTGAAAAGCAGTCCTTCTGGCGGGTCTTGGGGATTGGTGATGACGTCATTCATTTCCAGGAAGGGGAAAAGATATATAACCTGAGTGCGGTGTTTGCCCCGACGCGGATAACGGTTGACCTGGAACAGAACTGGTTGCTGCGTGATGAGAAGAAGGACAAATGGCTGGCCAGAGGAGTCGTTCCTCTGCCCATGGTAGGCGGTCGCAAGGAAGGCTGGCGGACTTACAGCTATATCCAGACCGGCGTCCAGGCGGGGCGTTGGAAAGTTGAAACTGCATTGAAGGGCGGAGCGGTACTGGCAATTCATTATTTCACAGCCAAAGAACAAATTAATCCGATACAACCGAGCCATACGGTAACAGTGTACTAAAGATCAATGATGTCCTTCTGGATGCGCTCTGCTTCTTCCACTCAGCACCTTGAGTGTGCCATACTGAACCGAACTCAAAACGGATTTTAAAGCTGACAGGAATTTTGATGAACCGGGCACGGGTCAGATCACCGGACTCAGCAGATCGCCGATGCTGTTAAATCGACGAATGGGGCGACCGATGTCCAGATCAGCCGTGAACTGAATCTGCCCCGAGCTGCTGATTCAGATTAACCGGGAAAAAGCCGGATTCATGGGCATCAGCGGCTCTGTTGCTTCTGTTTTTACCAATCCATCATCCGGCAATCAGTACAATATGCTGGTGAGACTATCCGAAGATTACCGGAACAAACAGGAAGATATCAAGAACCTGACCGTTCAGAACTCGGATGGACGGCTGATCAAACTCGGCGATATCGTGCAGGTTGTCCGTTTCTACGTTCCTGACCCTGTTGTTTATTCCGATGCTGTACACGATCTTTGAAGAGCGATTCAGATCAAAAATGACAGCTGAAAACGAATGGAACCAGGATGCATAATCTATACTTTTTCAGCACCTCGGGTTACACCCAATAAAAAACAACCATTCCCCGGAGGTCTGTACGGGAATGAATAACAATAATCGAAAAAGATATGGTATATGAAACCCGTCGATATGAAGTTGGCCTGACAATTCCAGCCGAAGTCGGCATGTCCCTTGATGATGTTCACACACCTGCGCTGATTATCGATCTGGATGCATTTGAAAATAATGTCAGGCAGATGGGCGCATTTGCCCGAAAAAACGGCATACGGCATCGGGCCCATGCAAAAACCCATAAATCCGTTGACATCGCCCGAATTCAGATGGAACTCGGTGGTGCCGTTGGCATCTGCTGCCAGAAAGTATCGGAAGCGGAGGTGATGATCAATGGGGGTATCAACGATGTTCTGGTTTCCAACCAGATAGTGGATCCCAGGAAGATCGAACGGTTGGCACGGCTGGCAAACAAAGCCAGGCTTCAAGTTTGTGTCGATGATGGGGACAACGTGGCGGAACTGTCCAAAGCCGCTGTGAAGCACCAAACAGAACTGGCGTGTCTGGTCGAGATCGACTGTGGATCCGGACGCTGCGGCGTGCAGTCTGGATTTCAGGTTGTCGAACTGGCTGAACGGATCAATTCGGCACCGGGTCTTGTTTTTAAGGGTTTACAGGCCTACCAGGGGGCGGCGCAACATATTCGAAACTTTGATGAACGGGGTACTGCGGTCAAAGCTGCAATCAGGCAGGTTTCTGACACCATACAGCTGCTGAACGCATCTGGGCTATTATGCGATATTGTCAGCGGCGCCGGCACAGGATCATACTATTTTGAGGCTGGATCCGGTGTATACAATGAACTGCAGTGCGGGTCCTATGTATTTATGGACGCCGACTATCAGCGTGTACAGGATGCAGAGGGGGACTGTATCCACGAATTTGAAAACAGTCTTTTTCTGCTCACCGCCGTGATGTCAAAAACCAGGCGGGACAAGGCGATCTGCGACGCCGGACTGAAGGTGCAGAGTGTTGACAGCGGGCTGCCCTATATCTTCAACAGGGATGACATTGAATATATCAAATGCTCTGATGAGCATGGTGAAATCGCCGACCCGCATAACCATCTCAAACTAAATGACAGATTGCTCCTGGTGCCGGGACATTGTGATCCGACCTGCAATATCCATGACTGGTATGTGGGAATTCGTCACAACCGGGTGGAGTGTCTCTGGCCTGTTTCAGCCCGTGGTATGGCTTACTGAAAACGATAGGAGAGGATCAATCCCAACAGGGCCCCTTTTTTCCGGCCGATTCATTTTTGACGGTTCTGTTTGGCTGTAGCGAATCCATTGCGAAGTATTTTAAAAACCCACGTCCATGAAGCCTCTTTCGTTTAAGCAATCCTTCAACACATAAGCTCCTGTTCCCAATTTACCATTTTTTCAGAAATTAACGCATCAAATTTCCAAAGTCGTCGTCGACCTGTGCAGCGACATTCGCGACAAACCCGTGTCTGTTTTTTTTCAAAAGATCACTGAGAAGTGATATGGGGACGGATAGTTGAGACTACCTTGTGGTTATTGATATTGAGCCTCCGGGATGGGGGTCGGCAGCCGCTATACCTTGAAGCCAAAATCCGTGGGAAAAATTGAACCTTCCGGTTTTTTGAATTCGCAAAGAGATGATATGAGGGTGACATACGCTGCCTTACCAGGAGCAGATTTCAGGTTTTATTGTTTACCGGAGTGCTTCTCTCGGGATTTAATTTTTTTCTAATGGCAGCCGGATGATAAATTTTGTCCCTTTTCCAGGCTCTGATTCAACTTCCATTGTGCCTTCATGATTATTGTGGATGATCATATAGGAAACAGAAAGCCCCAATCCTGTGCCTTCTCCGACCGGTTTCGTGGTAAAAAACGGTTCAAAGATCCGTTTCAGGGTTTCCTTTTCAATCCCGGGCCCATTGTCCGCTACTTCGATTCGAACTGTTTTCTGTTCCACTCTGATGACTAACCGGATTTGATGTGGCAAATTCGATTTCTCGGAGGTCATAGCACTGGCTGCATTGATCAGCAGATTCAGAATGACCTGCTCAATCTCAGTTTCCATGCACGGCACCAACGGCAAATCCGGGTCGAAATCCCTTAGGATGGTAATATTTCTAAAGTCATATTTATTTTTGAGGTTATAGTCGTTGCCGGCAAGTTCGATTACCCTTTCTATCAGGATGACAAGATCTGTGGGAGCGAAACTGGATTCACTTTTTCTGCTGAACTGCAGCATATTGGTGACGATCTGCGCGGCTTTGAACCCGGAATCCTGGATCCCTTTCAGCATGCTGAGAATGCCTCTTTTTTCAAGATAGGGCTGAAGTTGTTGCAGATCAAGGCCGGTTTCCCGGGCTGTTTTGTGATTACTTTTGAAGTCCGGGGAGAGACGGCGCTGAATATTCTGAACCCCCTGTAGCATGCCTCCCAGTGGGTTATTGATTTCATGGGCCATTCCCGCGGCAAGGCCACCAATAGACATCATTTTTTCAGTCTGTACCATCAATTCCCTCGACTTTTTCCGCTCGGTGATATCGCGGGCAACACCTGAGAAACCGCAGGGGTGACCTTCGTTATTCAGCCGCAGCGCTGATGACACTTCGAAGGTCCTTTTCTGTCCGTCTTTGCGATTAATGTCATAGTTGATATATTTTCGAGGTCTGCCGGTCTCATAAATGGCACCATGAATCTTGTAAGCACTGGCGGTGGTAGCCGGGTCCATGTATGATCGGTTATTCATTCCCAGCAGTTCATCTTTTGAGTAGCCCAGCATATTCGACAGCGAATTATTCACAAGGGTGAACGTACCGACCAGGTCGACCTCAAAATAACCTTCCTCCATGATCTCCAAAAATAATGCGATATTTCTCCTCACTCTTTTGCAACTTTTCTTCCGACTTCTTACGGTCAGTGATGTCTCGAATCGTGTAAACCATACCCGTTGGATTTCCGTTCAGATCACGCATCACATCGCCGTTTACTTCGACATCTTTCAGCGTGTCTTCAGAAGGTCCGATCCGGTATTCAACCGGTCCGAGCTGTCTCTCGAACATCAAAAGGGTATTTTCGGCCGCTCGCTGGTGGTCGTCCCTGGCCAGAAATGAAAACATATTCTTGCCGAGAATATCTTCAGTACCCATGCCGGGGAAAAGGTTGAATGTGTTCTCAGTAATGAAGGTGATGATACCTTCAGTGTTCACCTTCACAATAATATCGGGAACCGTATTGATCAGCGTTCGCTGCTGCTCTTCACTTTCCCGCAGTGAATTCAGATGTTTTCTGCGAATACTTCTGTAAATCAAGAAAAATGGAATAGCCAGTAATACAAAGAAAAGAATACCGGCAATGGAGCGCAACAAATTTCGCTGAAGGGTTTCATTAACAAAACTGATATCATAATCGGCACAGGCAAGATATACGATGCCTCCTGGAGACGTTTCCGGCACCATGACTGTCCGAACAGTACCCCATTGATCTGATACATTTTTATAGGTCGGCTTGTTCTGAGTAAACGCATCATAGAAGCTTTTATCGGCTTCCTCGTATGGATAGTAATACCATGTTCCCCTCTCGGATTTTGGGTCTGCTGTTAAATCGGAGGTAATGAAGAACAGCTTGTTTTCCTTTTTGATTACCGTATAGATATATTTGAAACCGGTTTCTTTTAGCAGTTTAGACAATTTAAGCGCATTGTATTTATCCTCTTCTATTGAAATAGACTGCTCATCAATTGCCCTGTCATGAAAATCGTCCGGTAAGATGTACTTCAGCGAAACCGCGCTGATAAGCAATTCTCTGTCAATCGTTTCCATTAATTCATTGTTGAAATAGATGTAATTCCAATATGAATAAATCAACAATGCTGTCAGGTAGGCAATGATGGTGATGATGAACAGAAGTTTACTTCGTGATTTTACCTTTTTAACTTCCGTTGTCTGGATCCGATTATCTGGCATTCTCGTAACAATTTCCACAGTTCACGAATCACATTATAGACAGGGTGTGTTTTCCCCCAGCCACAATGCTCTATCCATATTCCCGCGTCTGCAATAGAGCGACAAAGCCATCTTATGTCTGTAAAGAAGGCCGGGCATCCCTTTCTTCATCCAAAAAACAGCTGCGAATCTCATCCCAGGATTAAGATACAATGATCGATTACCCTTTTTTTTCCCAGAAATTTACTCTAATTTGGAAATAGATACAACGGAATCATCTGTAAATATCTGAAAATTAATGACCGAAACCGTCATTTTCAATGAACCACCCAGCTGCAAACGGCTATTTCTGTCGTTTATTTTCCAGCCCACGCGCTCTTTTCCGGTGCCGCTCTCGCCTTCAATGAGAACAACGGCCGAAACCTGAGGCTATTTTACTGATTTTTTTTTGAAAATCTCCTTCATTTTGCCATCACAGCTGATGAGTCTCCTGAAGGCGAACTGGTTGGCAGCTTCATGTTGAAGCTGCCTCTGCCGGTGACAGTAAAAATTCATCCATGTTGACAAGGCATAAAGAACAACCGCACAGGGCAATCAGATGAAATAATGTGCACTGCTGTCGTTTTCGCAAACAGGCTGTGTCGCTTTTTTTGTAGATCATCGAAACCCTGGTCCCTGAACAACGATTGATCGTAATTCTCCGGTTGACACACGGCCTTTTTTCCAAACAAGATATACGGGACATGGGTCCTTGAAAAAACGATGTCCGTTCAACCATTCGGTTGGTTGCTTATTCCTGTGACTCAGAGAACCTTCCAATATTTTGATTTCAACGGCTTTATGCAATCTGGCAATCGTCCTCTTCTTCCCTATTTTACCTTGTTCCTGGCCGTCATCTTCTGGGGAATGTCTTTTGTCGGTACTAAGATCGCCCTTGCGGATTTTTCAGCTTTTGCACTGGTCTTTCTCAGATTCAGCCTGGCGTCCCTTTTTTTCGGTGCTATAATGTTGAAAAGGGGGGTTCCGAGTTTTTCACGGCGGGACCACCTGAAGCTTCTGATACTCTCCCTCTTTCAGCCATGGTCTTACTTTATTTTCGAGACATATGGCGTCCAGATGACAACCGCATCGAAGGCATCGCTGATCATTGCAAACATCCCGGTGGTGGTTCTTATTCTTTCCATATTGATACTGCGACAAAAGATCCGCCTTGTCAGTATTACGGGGATTGTATGTTCCATGCTGGGGGTTTTTCTGCTGATATCCGGAGATTTTAATTTCAATTGGCGGCAGGCTTCTGTGAATACCGGGGATATTCTGCTACTGGGGGCGGTTCTCTCGGCAGCTGTGTATATCCTGATTGTCAACCATCTGGGAACGGCCTTTTCACCGGTTGATATCACTGCCATGCAGGTGTTCTATGGTATGGTTCTCTTTGCACCGGAATTTATCTGGACCTTTTCCGATACGGGCTGGCAAGGGGTTTCCGTTCGTGCGCTGCTGGCCCTGCTGGGACTGGTGCTGTTTGCCACTATCGGGGCGTTTCTCTGCTACAACTATGCGCTCGCCAGAATCAACGTCAATAAGGCTGCCATCGTTCTCAATGGCGTTCCCCTCGTCACTGTGCTGGGGGCCTGGTTTTTGCTCGACGAAGTTCTGTCACCGCTGCAGTTACTCGGCGGACTGATCGTTATTGCCGGCGTGACCCTGACCAATTCCGCCAGGGCCTGATACGACGCCATCAATAACCAACGACAGGTACTCTTGTCAGCTGTGGAATATTCCGGCAGATGATTTGGCCTGAGCGCTGCCGACGATTGGCGAATCCAGCATGGTGACAGCAGCTGTCAAGAAGGTGCAATTTAAAAAACAGATGTGATTGATTTTAAAAAGAAAACATCGAACAAAGAAAAGACGTAAAACAGCGGGAACTGATCAACCATATTTGATTGTTCAGATGTTGTAAATTTTTGAAATTATAGATAATTTTTGGTGGAGGTGGTGGAATATATTGGATTTAAAGGGCTACAGCCCGATCTGGTTCCAATAGGTTCCACGAACGGGGGAATCAAACCCGCGTCCTTGTTCAGCTTCCGAACGCCTCCATCCTGTCTCGAAGAGTAATAACGTTATCAACATCAGTCGGCATGGATATATTCAACTTGTCGGTGACGCCTTCAACAACCACACCAGTCAGCCGCAGATACCTTTGGGTAGTTTTCAAATCCGTATGCCCGACAACAGCCTGGACTTCAGCTATTGAGGCACCGTCTTTGAATAATTGCGTGATAAAGGTTGCTCTCAAATCATGGAACCTGATCATTGTGATACCGATGCCAGAGCAAAATCCCCGGATAACCCGCGCCTGTTCACCTTTAGTCCATTGGTTCGGATGCGGTAGAAGCTGGCTACCCGTGGAATCATCTATCATCAACTCAATAATCAATGGCATGAGTGTCTTGGATATCGGCACTACCCGCCACTGACCCGTTTTGGTCGATTTGATCCCGGTCTTGCTTGTCCATGCTTTGTCGACCATGATGTTGCCCTGTTCCAGATCGATATCGGTCTTGTTCAGTGCATATCCCTCGCCTGATCGTACCCCTGTCAGGAGGTGGAAAGCCCATATCTTATGCCATATAGGCTGTAATTCCTTACTCCTTTTCAGCAGGTAGTTAGCCTCATTCCGGGTAAGCAACTTGCATTCAGACGCGACTTTCGATTTCGGAACCCTGACCCCATTACATGGATTCTTACTCAATCCTCCTTTACATGCATGTTCAAAGGTTCTGTTTAAAAAGGATTTCAGTTTGGTGAGGGTCGAATAAACGATCTCATCCTTGGCTGAATCCAATATCTTTGAGATATCATTTGGCGTTACAGCGGCAATTCTGACCCTGGAAATGAGTTTTCCCCACTTCCGGACGGTCTTGATATAATTATCAGCGTCTGAGAATTGATTTGCCTCGCAGTACGGCCAGTAATGGTCTTCGACAAACTCCATAAAGGTTAACCCGGCGTAGTCGAAGCCATTTTTTATTTCGTGTAGCTCAATGATCAAGTCAGCCTCGGCCTTTTTCGCACTAGCAAAACTTGTTATGTTGGACCGTGACCGCTTGATCTTCCTACCAAACTTATCCCTGGTAGCATAAGTCACGGTATAGGTATCGCCTGTTTTTTTTATCATCATGCTCCTTTGGTTAATAGAGCATCCAGGTCTTCTCGACGATACCGGTTAAACTTACCAAGTTTATAAGTTTTAATCAATCGGGCACATGTTTGTTTATACAGATATGAGACATTCGGATTCCCGTCCTTATCAAACAGGCGGAGATAGGTGGCGGCCTCTTCCGGAGTCAGCCACGGCGATTTATCTTTCTGTTCCATTTTCTTGTTGATCAGATTTTGATTTATCGGCTAAAAAACAAATGCTGATCTTATTCTGAAATAATTAAGGCGATAATCAACAGGAAAGTGACGAACCGAGTAAAACAGAAATGATCAACAGAGAAAAATATATTCTATAAGGAGTTGAAAAGTAAGCAGATATATAACCGCAATCTAAAGGCGGGGGATTATGAACAGAGCCAGACTTAAATGATGACCCGAGAAAATGGAGATATGGCATCAGGACTGGGTATAAGACTAAATCAATAAGAATTATCCCATAATGACAGCAGGATCAGGGGTAGAAAGCTATTTTCATGACAAGCAACAACAAAGCTGTCGTTACTGAAAATCGGCTCAAGGTTGCCCTGAAAAGGAATTGACTAGGGACAATATTGTCCATGAATACATCATCTACATGCAATACATCCGAATGATGCGGAAGAGCCGGCTGGATATGGCGATCGAGGTTAACGGCGATAGTATAACGATTGGAAGGAACTATATTAACTGGGCGGAACTGATATTTTTTTCATGGTATACAGTTCCTGCTTTAACCAGAAAATCTCACTACATTGGCTGTTCAACCAGTGTTCGCCATCCAATATTATCAACTTAGATCAAGTGATTGTATTGTCTGGCGCCATGGATGATTCTTCTAATTTGTACAACTTTTCCTTTAATCACATAGAATACAAGGTATTTGTCAATAATCAGCATCCGATAACCCAGGCTTTTCAGTCGCTCATCCTTAGGCACAACACCGATCTCCGGATTCTGAACCAGTCTGGAAATAGATTCATCAAATTTTTCAAGGACTGAAACCACAGCGGTTGGGCGATCGTTTAGAATGTAATCGAAAATCTCATCAAGATCTTCTTCAGCCGTTTTCAGATATCGGATTTCATAAGAATCGCTCATCTGATTTTTGCCTTCAATTTTTTCATTAACTGCTTATGAGTGATTCCTCTTTCTCCTGCAGCGTCAAGTATTTCTGCGTCACCCAGTTTCCGATATAAATCAAGGGTGTTCTGAAGGCGATCATACCTTGACTGGCTCATCACAACCAGATCTCCCAGCCCATTCCTGGTAATAAAAACCGGCTGGTCTTCTGAGTGACACAGTTCTGAAATTTCATTCGCCCGATTTCGCAAATCAGATATGGGTCTTATTATGGTGGTCATCATCTCTCCTGTTTGAAATCATTTAAATGATATAATTTTATCACTAAAATGATAAATGTCAACAGAAAGATCTGAAGTTTTGAATTTATGATTATGATGGTGCCGAAAAAGCAGGTATCACAATCACACTAAAGCTTAACGTCCGGAATAATAGCTTTTTTCTGAATCTCGAGTTTTTGTTCAGGTTGGTTGGCGAGTTTCTGATCCAGGGTTTTGGAAAAGCTGAACAGACGGTCTTCACTGCCGGATTTCAAGATATCCGTATAACGCTCCACGGCGGATTCAAAATGCCGGTAGGCATAAACAGAATCTGAGGCTCTTCTGGCAGGCTATTCATCTATCTCAAAACTGGTTGAAAATTGGGTTAACTGTTCCAGGTTTTCAGAAACAAGCCCTTGGATCTCCTTTAGAACCGCCAGGCGGTTTCCCTTTGGCGGTTGTCCGGCGTTAATGGCGTGCACGATCCGATTCAGCTCCTGGCCCATGGATTTGAGTTGATTCGTATTTTCAGAGAGCTTGATCAGAGAACCGTCAAAAAGCCCCCGCGATTTAAATCCACGAGGATCAAAGCAGGCATTGAACAGATACATCATCGCCTTTCGCCTGGAGCTGCCCACTGTTTTCTTACCGATCACGTTCTCCACTTCCGGATCCCGGGCGGATTCCATGAATGATTCAATTTTTGAATTCAGCTCTGAATCTATTCTGATTAATTTTCTGAGTTTTTTGAATTCATATGGGTTAGAAACGGGTTTTCTGTATGTTAAAACTGAGACTCATAGAATTATTTAACATACATTTGGAGAACTGCAAATATATCCATTAATTCCTATGTTCACAAATAGTGGTTGGCATTTAACTTGCCGTGGCTAAATACATTTTTTCAATTTTATCCAGGGAATGCTCCTCTCTGATCAATTTCCTGGCATCAACAGGAATTTTCTTGTGGCTTGATTTCATTTTTTCAAA
>JAHJRI010000054.1 GCA_018830885.1 bacterium
GCGGTAGTATTGTTATAAATCTTAATATATCATAGGGATAAAAAATAAGAAAAAGTACCAAAGATGACAAAAATAACAATGCGGGGACGGGTGCAAAGATGACAAAAATAACCATCCGGTTCCGGCCTGCAGGCAACGATGCCTTTTCCCCCCAGGCCGGAAAATCGCGGCAGTGGTTTGGACCAACCGGTTTCTATATTTTGGCACCACTCATTTTAGCGAATACCTTGTACAGCGCCTGGGTACCCAGGTTTTGATATCCAAGGGCCATGGCGGACACGTAAAACTGGTGGGCCAGGGCGAGTCCGGGCAGCGCCAGTTGCATCGCACGGGCTTCAGCCAGGGCGATCCCCATGTCTTTGACAAAATGCTTGATAAAAAAACCGGGATCAAAGTCTCCGTTGGCGATGCGTCGACCGAGGTTGTTGAGGGACCAGGAACCCGCTGCCCCCTTACCGATCACATCCAGCAGTTTGTTCAGATCCAGCCCGGCTTTGTATCCATACAGGAGGGATTCCACGACACCGATCATTGTTGCGGCAATTTTGATCTGGTTGGCCATTTTGGTGTGCTGCCCGGCACCGGCTGTTCCCATCAGGGCGATGTTTTCACCCATGATCTGGAACAGGGGAAGGACCGCTTCAAAAACCGCGGCTTCGCCACCGACCATGATGGCCAGTTTGCCTTCCCTGGCCCCGATATCGCCTCCGGAAACCGGTGCGTCCAGAGCATGAATCGATTTTTGGGCGGCTGTTTCAAAAATGGTCTGTGCCAGACGGGGTTCTGAAGTGGTCATATCCACCACGGTGGTGCATCTGGGTGATGCGCTGAAAATTCCCTGTTGACCGAAATAGATCTCTTCGACATCCATGGGGTACCCGACAATGGAGAAAACAATGTCGCTTTTTCCGGCTACCTCGGCTGGTGAACCGCACCAGGCGGCCCCCATCTTGAGCAGTTCTTCCGCTTTGGTGCGGGTACGGTTAAATACAAACGCCGGGTAACCGGCTGTGATCAGATGTGAACACATGGATTTTCCCATTACCCCGGTACCGATCCAACCAACAGATTTTATTTCCATTTCGACTCCTCTCGGGTTCTATGTTATCTATAATAAATAACCAGCCTGTTTCTCTGTCGTTTGTAAAGGAAAACCGGCAACCCTGTCTATCCTCAAATTTGGTAACGATTCACCAGATATACGCCCCAAAGGTACTGTGTTTCAAGAAACGCATGAATCCTCCTGGAGCTCCTGGAAACCATCCATGGCTTCCAAGGTTCTTGAAACACAATACCTTCGGGGCTGAGCGGAAATCAAACTGAATAGATACAAAATTTATTCGTTTCAAACAGGTTGATCGAGCGTAACCGTTTTGCAGATCCGAAACCCCCCGGGCGGTTCCTGGAAACCATCCGTTTCCGGAAAGTACGGCCAGTCCATTGGCTGGAAGAAGAGCGGTCAGGGGAATTTGGAAGTAACTATTTGATATGCTGTCAGAAATAGTATATTGATCCCGCTTTTCTGAATGGTTCCGGCGAACGATTATTCTAGATTTTATCCGCTTGAAATACTAGGATGGTTGAAGAAACCGACTCAGGTTCCGTTTTCCAGTCAATCAGGTCACGCTCCCCGGGTTGCACCGGTGAGTGCTGAAGTCATCTGTCCGTTTCAGCATGATGTCTGAATCAACCTGAAAGAAATACCAAAGAGGAATATGATACCGAAAACGATCATGTTTAATTACACAGAAATCCAGTTCCTGCAGATTCTCGCGGAAAGCAGCCTGTCGCGGCTTCTCCTCTCCGGTTTGATACTGATCCTGGGATTGATCCTGGTTGAAATCCTGATCCGGTCTTTCATGAATCAGACCGTGCCACCGGCCGGGGCGCCAACCCGGCTTTTCTGGCGGAGCAACCACCTGCTCATCCCCGCGCGGGTGGTTTTTTTCGCCATCCTGCTGAGATTTGCCGAGATTCCCTTGCATCTGGTCCTGTTACAGGAAAAATATCTCAGGTTCCTGGAAGGGGTGCTGATCCTGATCCCCTGCACCTGGATGCTGCTTTATGTGGCCAGAGGGTTCAATGCGCTTTTCGCGGCCCTGCCCCCGGCGGTCCAGGACGGGACCACGCTTAAACTGGTGCGACTGAGTAAAAACCTGTTTCGATTCTTCATCCTGATCGGTGCGGTTTCTGTGTTTGTGTCTTACCAGAAAGATACGTTTGTGATGTCGTTTTTTGAGTCATCCAGCTGGCGTTTTCTGATGCTCTTTCTATTGATGCTGTTTCTGTGGGCAATCAGCCAGACGGCTGGCAGAATTCTCCTGCGATTCAGTGAAGTGGCAAGCGACACGCAAATCGGTCCCCGATTGCGGTTACTGATGAATTCCCTGTTGTGGCCGGTTCGATTGCTGCTGGTGGCGCTGGTTGTTTATACGATTCGGTTGACCGTGACCCTGTCCGGGAATATGGATCGGATTTTTGAACAGGCCATCGGGATCATCACCATTATTGCAGTACTGGCCTTTGTATACAAGATTCTTGATATCGTTGAGTTTGAACTGAACCGATATGTGGACCGGGGGGATAACCTGCTGGATAAAAGCTTTACCCAAATGGTCAGGCTGGTACTGCGGTTCCTGGTTCTGATCGTAGCCGCGATCTTTCTGATCCAGACCCTGTCGGGTAAACCTGTCACGACCCTGATTGCCGGTCTGGGAATAGGGGCATTGGCCATCGCCCTGGCAGCCCAGGATACCCTGAAGAACCTATTTGCGAGTATTATGATTATGGTTGACAAGCCGTTTGCCATTGGACAGCGGATTTTGATTGATGGGTTTGATGGAATTGTTGAATCGGTCGGATTCCGGTCAACCCGCATCCGGACACTGGCCAGTCACCAGGTCACGATTCCGAACGAAAAAATGGCGGGGAACAGTATCGAAAACGTTGGGGAGAGACGTCATATCAAGCGGGTCAGCAACATTGGTGTGACCTACGATACCTCCCCTGCCAAGGTTGAAAAAGCGCTCCAGATTATCCGGGAGATTCTGGCGGATCACCAGGGGATGCATCCGGATTTCCCTCCCCGGGTCTTTTTTGACGAGTTTAATGATTACGCCCTGAACATCAAAATGACCTACTGGTTCCACCCGGCCGACTTCTGGTCATACAGTGCTTTTTCCGAAGAGATCAATCTGCGGATCATGAGGGCCTTTGAGGCGGAAGGGATTGAATTTGCATTCCCCACCTCAACCACCTACCTGGCTCAGGATGACCGGCGACGCCTGAAAATTGATGTTGATCTGAAGCGTGCAGCAGAAAGCCCGGATGACAACGCCTCAAACAACGAAACAGCGAGATAACCGCCCATGAGCACGTTTTATCAGGACCTGGCTGCCCATTTCAAAAAGACCTTTGACCCGGGTGCCATCAGTCGGTTCGCTGCTGAATGGATGATGAACGTTATCATCGCTCTGATGGTGCTGCTGGTTTTTTTCCTGGTCTGGAAAGTCGGCAGCCGGAGTCTCCGTGCTGTTTTGAGTCGCAGTCGTCTGGATAAAACCTCGGTGGCGTTTATAGAAACGGTGGTGAAGTATGGGTTGCTCATGATTGCAGCGATATCCGCACTCAATTCGATGGGTATTCAAATGTCTGCCGTCATGGCTTCTCTGGGTATTGCCGGTTTAACCATCGGGTTTGCAGCCCGGGATGCTTTGTCAAACCTCATTTCCGGGATCCTGATATTTATCGACCGCCCCTTTGTCATTGGCGATCTGGTGGAAATAGAGGGGATATACGGCCTGGTTGACAGGATCACCTTGAGATCCACCCGGGTGATTACCATGGATGGAAAGATGATGGCGGTTCCCAACACGGAAATTATCAATAAGACGGTTGCATCCTATACCAATTTTCCCCACCTGAGACTGGATATACCATTCACCGTTGCCGTGACGGAAAACCTGAACCGTGTTCGCAGCCTGGTGCTCTCCCTGATCGAGAATCAGGATGAATTCATGGATCGACCTGCTGCCCGGGTTCTGGTGACCAGTTTGAACGATTACAACAATACCATGGAATTACAGGTCTGGCTGAAGGATGAACGGCAACATCTGGAAAAACGGGCCGAACTCAGGGAGAAGATCTTCAATACCCTGACTGCCGCGGGGGTGGAAATGCCCTTTCAGACGATTTCAATGACCCCTCTGGAAATAAAACAGCCAGACACAGCTCCCGATTTTATCGGATCGAAAAAGGCAGAGAATCGGTAACACTTCACCTGTATACGCCCCAAAGGTATATTGTGTTTCAAGAAACGCATGAATCCTCCTGGAGCTCCTGGAAGCCATCCATGGCTTCCAAGGTTCTTGAAACACAATACCTTCGGGGCTGAGCGAAAATTGAACTGAATAGATACGGGAATCATTACCCAAAACCATGACAATGGGGAATTGCCTCACCATTCACCCATCCGGTGTTGAGGTTTTTGGCTTTCAATGCAGGCACTGTCGACAATAAGGGGACAATTGGCAGATCATCCCGATATGGATTCCATATTTAAATCGTTGCAGGGTTTTTGTGAAACGTTTTATAAAAACTGGCATGCTGAAAAACAGCAAATGTTTACTGAGTATAACGCCGGTATAAAACAAAGTGTCACAACCGCCCTGAACCAGATTGACACGACCCATCCAGCCAGTGAAATACTGATTTCCCTCTGGGATGGATTGGTGATTCTCCTGGAGAAGATCCAACAGGAGGCCCAATTCAATTCTTTTGCCGAATTTGAAGAAAAAGAGATCCTGAATCACTGGTCCAAATTTTTTAATCAGTCTCTACAAGCACTTCCTTCAACGGTTCAGATCCCGCTCGCGCCCGAGTTCTGGAAAATGGACCCCAGCGACGGTCTCCGGGTCCGGATTCAGAAACAGATAAAAAGGGTTCAAACGCGGGTTTCAGAAAAAACCGTGCGGGTGATGAACCGATTCAGAAGGACCCCGGTTGAATTGCCTGTGCGCCAGCGGGTTTTTCCGCTCCCGGATTTTGCGCATTTCTATGTTGCCTTGTCGTTTTCCGGCTTTATCATCCAGGAGTGGGAGCGCTATCTGCAGTTCATGCGGACATCCCTCCATACCGTCCGGGGACTCATCAAAGAGATTGGATCCAGCATGATTTATTTTGAAGCCGGAGAAGCCTCATGGCAGGCCCCGGATTCAGATGAAATCCGGTTGTCCATCGATTCCTGTCTGAAGAAACTCAAAGATCTGGATGCGTTGGATCTGTCTCTGGCATCGTTCTTCACCGATTCGCTGGGTCGTTTTGAGCAATGGACACTCCGTGAA
>JAHJRI010000495.1 GCA_018830885.1 bacterium
GACTTCGGCCTCAGCGCGCGGACTGCAATGAACCTCAACCTGGTTCGGATGGGCCGCACGGCTCCAGAAAACGTCGGCGTCAAAGCCATTTCGTTCGGGATCCGGCATGATCATGAGCCCCCAGCGATGGGCCAGTGTCTGGTCTATTCGTGATCGCAACAGGCGTATCGGCGCGCACGGCGCCATCATCTCCGAAATATCCTCCGCGCCTCGCATCGCGGCGTCGCGCCGGAATTCAGGATTCCTGCGCAGGTATTCCCAGGCCCAGCGATCAGGCGACAGGCGCCAGAGATAGTCATAGCGTTTCAGGACGCCGTCGCTCTTCAAGGTGTACGTCTTCATGGACCCGCTCCTTCCGTCAGGCAGGCTTGCAAGAACAATACCAATTTCTACCTTAGATTACTTCCTAGCTCTCACGAGTACTGATGGAAGTTTTGATAGCCAACCCTCCGACAGTCACCTTTACGAGCAGAAAATCCAAGGCTAATATCTCTCTTTGGTAGAAAGTGTATTCCATTAAATCCCATCCAAACAGGCAAAGCCTTGTCGTTGAACCAGTCCCTAGATCATCTCAGCCCAAAGCGGCAACAAGCCCTGGCCCGTGCCAGGGACATCATCCTGGAAGAGCTGAAGGCCAGGGCTGAATCCAGGGGCACATCAAAGGCAAAACGCTACCGGCTCCTGAAACTCATCCTGTTCGGCCAGTTCGCCAGGGGAGCCGGCCCCAGCGACACGCCACCGGGCACGAAATCCGCCATGCACCTGCTCGTGATCGTCAGCCATCGCGACCTCACCGGGATGAGCGCCTTCTGGGAAGAAGTCGAAGACCGCATCATGAATGATCGCCAGGTCAAATGCCCGGTAACCCTCATCATTCACACGCTTCCCGACGTGAACCGGCACATCAAGGACGGCGCCTATTTCTTCACCGAGATCATCACGCAAGGCATCATGATCCACGAGGACATGGAACCCGGCAAAGACGGACTGCCGAAGAACATCCTTGCCAGGCCGATAGCTCCAGATCCTCAGACCGCGCACGAGCTTGCCTCGCGATTTCATTCCAGATGGCTAAAAAAGGCAAACCTGTCTTTGCAAGACGGTCGCTTCCATGCCGGCGAGGACATCGACGAAAACAATCACGCCGCATTCTGCCTCAATCAGGCAGCCGAGAGCATTTATCGCATGTTCCTGCTAACTGTGACCCAGTATGCTCCGGCCAGTCATCATCTCGGAAAGCTTCGCAGTCTTGCCAGGGCAATCGACCCCAGAATCGACGACGCCTGGGCGCCGCTGCAAAAGCCCTACAGCCAGTATTTTCAACTGTTGCAGCGGGCTTATCTCGAAGCCCGCTATTCATCCGACTATGAGACCGGCGCTGACATACTCGCCTGGCAAGCCGATCGGATCGAGCTGCTGATCAATCTCGCCGAAGCCCTGTGCGTTGAGCACCTCGACCGGCTCAGGGCTGGATACGGGGAACAGAATTGCATGTCTTCGAGAACTCTGGTCTCTGGTGGCGACGACAGGTAGAGGCGCAGACAGGTGCCACAACAGGAAATGCGAATCTCGTGAAGAACAGTCTCGATCATCTCAACCTGCAAAAGCAGAGAGAGGTCGCCTATATTCGCAAGGTAATTCTCGAAGAGCTTGAGGCACGCCTTTGCAAGTCCACATCGAAACGGGTCGCGCGCTACCGCATTCTCAAACTTGTCCTCTATGGAAGCTTCGCGCGCGGGACCTGGTTCGACGACCGCAAATCCGGACGAGCTTCGGACTATGACTTCCTCGTCATCGTGTCGCACAAGGCACTGACCGACATGACGACTTTCTGGTCCAGCGTGGAAGATCGCCTGTTCCAGGATCCCAAGATTCAGAAAGATATATCGATCATCGTCCACACGCTCCGGGACGTGAACAAGTCACTTGGCGAAGGACAATATTTCTTCACGGAAGTCATCAATCAAGGTGTCCTGCTCTATGACAGCGATGCCAAAACAGATCCGGATAAGCCAAAGTCCAGACTAGCACAGGCCGGATCCCCAAACCCTCAAAAAGCGTACGAGATAGCAGCCAACTATGCTTCGCTCTGGCGCAAGAAGGCGAAGTTGTTTTTGGGCGACGGTATAAGGCATGCTGGAAGAGGAGTGGACGAGAACAATCATGCCGCCTTCCATCTTCACCAGGCCGCTGAAGCCATATACCGCATGGTCCTGCTCACCGTGACACTCTATGCTCCGGCTACGCACCATCTCGGAAAACTGCGACAGCGCTGCGAAGCCATCGATCCACGTCTCGCCGAGGCCTGGGGCCCTGAACGCAAGCCCTTCAAACGCTATTTCGAACTCCTGCGCCGGGCCTATGTCGAAGCCCGCTATTCACCAGCCTATGAGACAAATGCAGAAATCCTGAAATGGCAGGCCGAACGTATCGCGCGGCTCCTAGAACTGGCCGAGGCATCCTGTCAGGAGCGGCTGGCAAAGCTTGAAACAGAGGCGAAGACGTTCAAATCCACTTCGGCGCGCAATCAGTGATGCAATGGCTGGAGTGGTCCAGACATGGGCCTCAGAGCAGTGTCCACTTAAATCGGGCGGACACTATCCGCCTCCATCCAACCAAAATCAGCATCGAGGCTTTCACCACAAGGGCGGTTACAACGCTTCGCTTAAGTCATCAAATTTGAGCAACGCGCCCAACCTATTCCCGATAGTAGCCAGCTTCAGACGTGGCCGCTGAGCAATTCAGATTAACCAGGTCAATATCCGCGCAATTTTCAAAAGCGTTGCTTGTATCTAGCGAGCTCCTCACCGAGCTTTCAAATTCCCAATAGTTGAAAACAACGCCGTCTATCGGGTCACCCCGATTTCTACTCAAAACTCGATCCATCGATACTGCCCAGAAAGAATCTCCAAGCTTTTCGACAAATGTTTCGCCCTCAGCCAGCTCCTGGCTTTCAGCTCGCCAACCAGTCGGCAGCGTCGGGTCAACTCTTGACTGAAGCCACCATTCGCTGCTCGGTTCTACAGTTTCAAGTTGGTGTCGAAATTCATCTGAAGGCATTACAACAGATTGAATTAGTTCTCGGTCGGGATCGTAGTCTCTCGGTCGCAAAAAGTATACACTGTCTGCGCTTCTGGAACTGAATCGCAATGTAATCTGAACATGATTAAAACCTATCTTGAGCTTGCCATCGAAATAGTTTTCTAAATCATAAAATACAGTCTGCTTGATGCTGTTTTCGTCAGTATGAACTTCTCCAAATTTAGCCAAATCAAACGCTGTTTCATTACACTTGATAGCATCACTTGAGAAATTGTAAGTTTCCGCTGGAGCAATCCAATATTCTAGAGACAGAAGATCTTGCTCGGCGCCTCGGTCCTTTAAGGCGGCGTCCAACAGCTTTATGATGGCCGTTTGACCGTTGTCGCCTCGAACGATGGCAAAATCTCCAACGTTCAAATCAGTGAACCAGTTGGTAACTTGAAATCGATTCGTACTACAGAACTGATCAATATCGCTTCGGAATCGAGCGTATGTCAGTTTAGACCCTTGGTTAGCATTTGTAATATATGCGGAATCGTTGCTGCTCGGTTGTCCAGCAAGCGTTAGTCCCAGTTCCCCATTTCCGATTACAAAAGGTTGGTAGCTAGCAGCGTTCGTGAGTGTAATTACGTCACTGAAGACTTTGGAAGGCTCATCTGGTGCAACTGTGTTCGGTTGCTGTTCCAAGTTTCCGGTCTGTGAAAGCACCTGAACAATAGGCGATAACAACGAAGCGGTATTGTAGTTGAACTCTGCTGGTCTTGGCATCCAGAAATCAGTGGCGGTCACCCCGGAATGATGAATTGCGACTGGCGACAAGGACTGCCGATCGAAAACCATTGCACCAGAGCTGATCGGAAAGGTTGCGCAGTTGTGATACAAAAAGCGCCCATTAGGGCTCACACCTTGGGTGCTATTCGGCTCGCACCCCTCGACAGAAACCCTCATTGGCTGCGCCAGAGGATGATGAAGGACGAGAAGCTTTTGCGGCGCAGGAAGCTGAGTTACAGTTGTTATATCCAAGCTTGCAATAGAATGTTGGGACGCAGCGAAATTGGTAATCTCTAATACTGCAAAGTCCAACAATGGGTCTGAGTAAATCGGATTGGGGTCGACAGGAAGCACGAAACTTTCGTGCGAGTTTAGTTCCAGATAGTTGAAACGAATGCGCAGTTCGACGACGTCAAGCGTGTTAGGGCTTGGACCGGGCACACAATGGTGCGCGGTGATCAAACGACCATTCCCAATATGTGTGGCCGTGCACCAGGACACGAACTCCGTAGGTTCTACGCCGTCAGACCTTCTTTCCCGAAATTTGATAGCGAGACGGCCTACCGAATGGGCTAAAGTTTGTACTGGACCCGACGCTTCAGTCACGGGCAACATCGCAACAAAACCTGGGTCGTTGAGCAGTTCTCGAAACGGCTCAGTTTTCTTATTTTTGAAGAAGGTTTGCTTGAAAGCGAACAGATCGATATCGCGGCATGAATACACTCCGTCCGCTAGGATGAGCTGTATTGTACCAGAAGCATCAAATTCGAACCGTATATCGGAATTGGCCGCTTGTTCACATTCTGATTCTTGTGCTGCAGCGACGAATGCTGTGGCTACAAAAAAGGCTACCGTACATCCGCACTGCCAGTAGCGTTTGGATTGGCGGCCAAGCATTTCTCTACTTGACTGTTTCGATTGGTTTACAAGTCGAACCGAACTCCCCAAACTTTTCTTTGTGGGCAAAAAGTAGGCCTTTCACTGAAGCCGGGCTTTCCATCTCGTCGCCTTCCCCTGCCGATGGGACAAGAACCGCCAAGTTGTAGTCAGAAGCTGGCGCGTATGTGACATAGTCGTCAATGCTCTTGACCACACGCAGCACGATTGCTGACAATACTTTCAAGATACCAAATATCTCATCGGAATCGTTGACCGGGCATACGACCACTTGGCCACCCTTTTGCTCTACAGCCGACATCCAGCGTTGAACCCTATCAGGCGGACTATCCACAGTAAGCATCGTGCCTTCCGGCAAGCTAACTTTGACGCCTTTCAGGTCCGCTTTCAAAGACTGGTGCAATTGCATATCGAACGCATCGGTATCTGAGTATCCAAATTCAGCCGCCGGACTAGGCTTTGGGCCTACCCACTTGCCGACAACGTCAGTAGTTTTCTTAACGTTATCAATTGTCTCTCCAGCATCACCGAGTTCATTCAAAAGCGAATCCACTGAACCTGACGAAGAGGTTGATGGGGAGACCCCACTGTTTCCACTTGGACTATTCGAAGCGCATCCGACTAATGCCAATGCCGAAATCGCAACTATAGAAATCTTCGAAAGCATTTTTCCCTCCCAGCCATCAAGGACCATTAACCATCGAGTAACTTGAAATGGCAACCCAAAATTTACCATCTGGGAATGATGTTGCGCCGCCTGCTTTGGTCCAAAATAATTTCTGGGAAACATCACTACACCCCCTCCGGTCTTCGGAGGAGGCGACCTGAGACCTCCAAGACGAACGGGCTGCGCATCCCGCCCCACCTTCCAATTCAGGTTGCAATCATATACATGTCCGCCCCGGGTGGGCCGGCACAGCGATAAGGTCCTCGGATCAAAACCTGTGCCCCGTTGCGCATGCTTCGCGGTTTTCCGACGGCCCACCTTTTTCATTTCCAGGTTGCAA
>JAHJRI010000055.1 GCA_018830885.1 bacterium
GGTCGGAACCCGCCAGCCGGATCTCCACCGGGTTTACCGGAAATCGGATAGCGACCCTGTCCGCCATCGGTCTTGCGCTGGCCTATGTGCTGTTGATGGAATGGATCGGGTTCTTTGTGACAACCTATCTCATCCTGGTTTGTCTGGGTTTCGTCCTGGCACCGGACGGCTCGCGAAGCAAGCTGTGGCCAAAAATCCTGGTGACCATGTCCATCATCTGTATGGTGTTTTACGGGGTTTTTGTCAAGCTGTTCAACGTCCCGTTCTCAGGGGGGATCCTGTTTTAATCCGAACCCTTTAAGGGGAAGGCTCCTGGCCGCGTTTAAAAAACCGGGTCAGGTACTCCTCGTCCTTCGGCGTGAGATTGAAACGGGCACCCGCTTCGGATATCCGTTTGTGCAACGGAACATCGGGTTTGGATTTCAGTCCGGCATCGATGTAGTTGATTGCCCGGGTCAGGTTATCCCCTTTTTTTTCAAGTATATTGGTCATTCCTTCCTTTCGCAGTCGGGTTTCGTGTAACGGTGTCAAATTCATAACGATTCACCCCTTTTTCCGAGCAGGCTGTTCTTCGCCCACTATAGCAGCGACCCGCAGGTTCCGTCAAAAAACCGGAACCTGCGGGTGCACCAAATTTGTGTGGGTACCTGTAAGCGGAAAGAGGTCGTTTGTTCAGAAAACCCTGGAAGCCAGGGATGGATTCCAGGAGCGCCAGGGATGGATGCATGCGTTTTTCTGAATCAATAACCGCTTGAAGCGGTTATGATCACAACCCCACATGGTTTTGGTGCACCCGAACCAACCGCATCCTATGAAAGGCTGACCCGGTGGAGAACCGCCAATCTCATCTTTGCCGAAACCAAAATTGCTGGTATAAAGAAGACTGGTTGACATATCCCGTTTCAAATCCATCACAACGATCTATCTGCCGTGGAGTTTGCCATGTCCCGTCGCTGGGTGATATTCATCATCGCCTGTTCCAGTTTTTTACTCTCCCAGTTCTACCGGGCATCTGTGGCCGTCATTACCCCCAACCTCGTCGCTGACCTGGGATTTGATACCAGCAGCCTGAGCCTGATCTCCGCCGCCTTTTTCTATGCCTTTGCCCTCATGCAGATACCGGTGGCACTCTATCTGGACAGTATCGGGCCACGGATCAGCATGACCGTACTGACGCTGGTCGCTGTGGCCGGGTCGCTGATTTTTGCCCTGGGCGATTCCCTTTCCATGATGGTGATCGGCCGGGTGCTGCTGGGAATTGGTATGGCATGCAACCTGATGGGAACCTTGAAGCTGATCACACTCTGGTTTGGACCCCTCCGATTTGCGACCCTTTCAGCACTGGTGGTTTCCATTGGAACACTGGGGAACATCATGGCGACCACGCCCCTGGTCCTGTCCGTATCCCTGATAGGCTGGCGCACAACCTTTCTGGTACTGGCCGGATTGAATCTCCTGATTGCCTTCTTCTTCTATTTTATTGTCAGGGACCGCCCACCGGAACTGCCCAGTGCTGAACTGCCGGCAAAAGTGCCGGTCAGCATGACAGAGACCTGGTCGGGCATACGGGCTCTCTTTTCCCAGGCTGACTACTGGATCATCTCATTCGGCTCCTTCTGCCGCTACGGAATTTTTGCAGCCGTCCAGGCCCTCTGGGCCGGACCTTATCTGATGACAGTTCTCCATATTTCCCCCGTGACGACCGGCAACATGATTTTGCTGATGAATATCGGCCTGGTCGTTGGGAGTCCACTCAGCGGGTACTTCTCCGATGCCATTCTCCGGTCGCGCAAACTCCCGGTCAACGGCGGTCTGATCGGCATGCTGCTCATCCTGGTGGTGCTGGCCCTGCTCAAACCCGGGACCAGTCTCATCCTGATTGGCATTCTCTTTTTCAGTTTCGGATTGACCTCCAGCGCCGGTCTGGTGATGCTGGCCCACATCAAGGAGTTGATGCCCATCGAAAGAGCAGGGACGGCCTTGACCGGGGTTAACTTCTTTACCATGATTGGCGCTGCTTTCTTCCTGCAACTGCTGGGGAGTGTCATGCAGTATCTCCACCCGGACGCATCCCTGGGAGGGGAAGCCTTCAGGGATGCCTTTTTCCTCTGCGCCGGTTTTCTGGCATTGACCAGCATTCTGTATGCTTTTACGGCCGAAACAGTGAAAAAACTGCGCTAACCCCGCACCTGAAAACACAGAAAAACCCTTCTGCTTTGCATTTCGGTCCGCGACCCTGTAAAATAGGATGATATCAGCAGGGACGGATACCGGTGGTCTGTCGCTGCCCAACCGCTATCAAAGGAGTCGAATGACTGAAAAGGAAATGGCCTGCGATCTGGCCAAAAAAGAGTGTGTCCCCTGCAAGGGGGGCGTTCCCGCCCTGAAAGGCAGAGAACTGGAGGAATTATCCACGCAGCTGGGACAGGGGTGGACGGTGGTCGACGAACACCATCTGGTCAAGGAATATCGGTTTGAGGATTTCCAGACAGCGCTGAATTTCACGAACCGCCTGGGAGCCGAGGCTGAAAAGCAGGGTCATCACCCGGATATTCTCCTGAGCTGGGGCAAAGTGCAGGTTACTATCTACACCCATAAAATAGACGGTCTGACGGAGAGTGACTTCATCCTGGCAGCCCGCTTTGAAGAACTGCCCCGTTAACCAAACCGGATGGTCCCTATGATTGACGTCAGCCGCATCATCGCTTCCCAGAGAGCGTTTTTCAACAGGGGCGAGACCCGCCCCGCCACATTCAGAATTGAACAGCTCCGAAAACTGAAACAGGCGATTGTTCAGAATGAACAGGAAATTTACAGCGCCCTGCAGCAGGATCTGGGAAAGTCCGACTTTGAGTCCTATATCACTGAAATCGGGATTCTGCTGGAGGAGATCAAAACCGTCATCCGCAAGCTTCCCCAATGGGCAAAGGCGAAAAGAGTCCCCACCCCCTGGGTCCATTTTCCGGCCAGCAGCCGGATTATCCCCGAGCCCCTGGGCGTAGCCCTGATCATCGGCCCCTGGAACTACCCCTTTCAGCTGATCATGGGCCCATTGATCGGTGCCATTGCCGCCGGTGATTGTGCCGTGATCAAACCGTCCGAGTTCTCGGAGCAGACATCGCGACTGGTTGCCCGAATTGTCAAGGAAACCTTTCCCGAGGCCTATATCACGGTTGTTGAAGGTGAATCCCAGATCAGCCAGGCGCTCCTCAAAGAACGATTCGACCTGATTTTTTTCACCGGCAGTGTCAATGTCGGAAAAATCGTCATGGCAGCGGCCGCACGGCACCTGACACCGGTTATCCTGGAACTGGGAGGGAAAAGTCCCGCCATTGTCGACCGGGATACAAATATCCGGTTGTCCGCCAGACGGATCGCCTCCGGAAAATTCATCAATGCCGGTCAGACCTGTATCGCGCCCGACTACCTGCTGGTCCATCACCAGATCAGGGACCGGATGGTTCAAGCGCTGCAGCAGCAGATCGAACTGTTTTTTGGAAAATCGCCGGCGGCCAGTCCTGACTATCCAAAGATCATCAATACCCGACACTTCGACCGTCTGGTGGAATTAATAGACAGCGGGCGGGTGATTCATGGCGGGAAAGTGGACCGGGATGCGCTTTTTATCGAACCGACCTTAATCGATGCTGTGTCGTGGGATGATGCCATCATGGCAGAGGAGATTTTTGGACCCGTTTTGCCCATACTCACGTTTGAGACGATCGAGCAGGTTATCCCGGCTATCAATGCCAGGCCCAAACCGCTGGCACTCTATCTCTTTTCCAACAGCCGGAAAACCCAAAACCGAATCACATCCGAAATCTCGTATGGCGGCGGGTGTATCAATGATACCCTGATTCACCTGGCGACACCCCACCTGCCATTCGGGGGGGTCGGAGACAGCGGGATGGGGAACTATCATGGCAAAGCCAGTTTTGATGGGTTTTCCCATCATAAAAGCGTGCTCACCAAATCATTCTGGTTTGACAATCCATTCCGTTACCCACCGTTCAAAGGCAAACTGAAGCTGGTCAAGAAGATCATGGGGTAATTCCCTAATCACTCTCCATCTGTTTGAACTGATCTTTTTCATGGTTACAGAAAGGACAGGTCCAGCTTTCCGGCAGGTCAGCAAAGAGATTTCCGGCAGGAATGCCACCTTCCGGATAACCGGTTACTTCATCATAGATCCAGCCACAAACACCACATTGATATCGTTCCATTGCGCAACAAACCTGAGAGAGGGAAACCGTCAAATATCATTCCGATTGAAATCAAAACAGCGAATCGAAGGTTCAGCAGACGATTCGGTTCTTGACATACAGACTTGCTGACCCTGCGCCTGAAAATCTAGCAGGTTGGTCATTATCCGTCAATGGAAGCGGGTTGCTGGGTGCACCCGGGTTGCTGACAGGCTGAATTGAGACTTGCTGGAGTGAACTGGATGTTTTATACCTACCCTAACGAACGATCGGCTGAACAGGACGCATTCAATTGATCGACCACCGTTTTTATCCGGACACGGGTAAGACAAGTATATCGATTTACATCAATATTTTATGTTGGATGCCCTTTTCAAACTCGTAGAGAAGTACACCACACCGCTGCATCTGACACCTGCAGACGGGATCGACTATTGGCGGGAACGCTTGTTGCTGTTGATTCTGTTTCTGGGGTTGATCCTGGGATTCCTGGTCCTGGTTCCCAGCTTCTGGTTTGCCTTCCATACCGGCTACACAAGTCTTATCATCCTTGATATTCTCGTTTACACGATCATGTTTCTTTTCCTTCACTTTCGAAACATGCCTTATAAAATTCGTGCCGTCTCTACGCCAATCATCTGCTACCTGGTCGGAACAGCGCTCTCTTTTGCCATGGGACCCTATGGTATCAGCCAGGTCTGGCTCTTCATGGCCCCGATCATCGCAGCGCTGCTCCTGGGCCTGCTCAGTTCTCTGATTGCACTGGCAGGCAACCTGGTCACCCTGACTGCCATCGGCATCGTTCTTCACCTGGATCTGATGCAATGGTCCTTCACAACCGCGACCTCCTATACCAACAGCGAGTGGCTGGCCGATGCCGCCAATTTCCTGCTGCTCAATTTCATCGCGGTGATGTCCATCGGTTTTCTTTTCAGGGGACTCCAGAACTCCCTGGTGCAGGAAAGGATCATGTCCGATAACTACAAACGCAACGTCCAGGAACTGGCAGAGACAAACGATCGCTTGCTTGCAGAGATGGCGGAACGGCTGGAAGCCCAGCA
>JAHJRI010000056.1 GCA_018830885.1 bacterium
TAGGAGGATATTGACGTGATATCGTAGCAAAGGTAATCGTTCTCCGCTATCTTTGCCATCCACAGAGAAAGAAATTTCTGGCGGTCATCTTCGCGGATCGCAAGGAGCAGTTCGCTGATCCGCTGGCTCGCGATCAACTCCCCATACGGATGCAAATGCCCCATGCTCCATGCCTCGCTTCTTGAAAGAGGAAGCCCTTTTTCCACGATGAAGTAGACTAAACTCATCATTTCCTCGTGAAGCTGTGGGAAGCAGCGTTTTACGATACTGGCCAACCCCGTGTCTATCGACAGCTTGTCGAGCAACATGGCAGGACCGGCAACTCTCGTTTTAGCCGTTACGCCACCAGCCGGTGCGCCTTTCTTTGCTGCTTTTACCTTGCGTTGCGATGGTATGATCTCACCCGTCGCCTTGTCCAGCTTCCCAAGGCAGACCTGCTTGTTTCTCGGGGCTTTCTTCTCCTTGTCCCAGTAGCTTTCTACAGAATAAACATACGTAACGCCGGTCTTCTTGTTATGGTGGTATGTTTGGCTTGCCATGGCAAAATCTCCTTTCATAGTTACAAAAAATTATATATAACTATGTTTTTTGCTAAAATGCAAGCTGATTTTTTATAAAACTGTTTTTATTGCAAATAATTACGACAAGGCATAGTTACAAATGTTCGGGAAAAGAGGTTCCTAAACCATGGTAAAATGCAATTGCTTTTTGCCCTTTAGCTGACTCAGATACGGTTTATCCTCAAAGAGTCTATTATGGACAGTACCCAATATTGAAGTTGACATTTTATCCTATAAACGTAATTTTTGAGGTTCATCGATTTTTCATCTCGAAAAACCCGATTCCTCAGATATTTTGAGACCTCAAAAACAATGCTATTGACTATCATTTCACTGTTATTCTGGACATTTATTATTCTAACCTCCATCCTCGCGTTTCCCGTTGCTGTTCTGATCAAAGTGTTGACCATGTTCTTTGACAAAAGACTGATCATCCTGCACCGTTTTACCTGCCTCTGGGCCTCTCTTTACACCTGGCTGAATCCATTCTGGTCTGTCCATATCTCAGGAAAGGAGAATATTCAAAAAGAGGGTGTCTATGTTTTTGTCTGCAATCATCAGTCACTGGCCGATATTCTGGTTCTGTTCCGGCTTTTCGTGCATTTCAAATGGGTCTCCAAAATAGAAAACTTCCGCGTGCCACTGGTGGGCTGGAACATGTATCTCAATCGCTATATTCGCCTGGTACGCAGTAGCGTCAAGAGTCAGGCCAAAATGATGAAGGATTGTCAAAAATCGCTGAATGAAGGAAGTTCGGTTCTTATTTTTCCAGAAGGAACCAGAACCATGAACGGCAAACTGCGTCCATTCAAATCAGGCGCGTTTCATCTTGCCATTCGCGCCGGGAGACCGATTCTCCCAATCGTGCTCAACGGTTCATCCGATGCCCTGCCAAAAGCCGGTTTCATATTGAGGGGAAAGCACATGATCGATATTCACCTGCTGAAGCCCATTCCACCGGAATGGTTTGCAGAGATGGATGCAAAGCAGCTGACCAAAGAGGTCCAGTCCATCATCGCTGCAGAACTGGAAAAAATGCAGACTCAGAAACAGTCATCGTGATCCTGCTGACAACCCCTCCGTCCTGACGATAATCCCATTCATGTGTTTATCCGCACCATTGGCAATCGATATCAATCAGTCGTCACAAAAAAGCCCTGGCAAACACCAGCCCATTCATTTAGCCAGTTCCGCCATCTCCCTGTAGACTGCCATTGTTAAACCTACCAGCAGGTTGGGTGGCCAGCAGGTGACCTGTTGTCAAAAATCCGCTCCCCGGTAATCACACCTGCACATTCCCAATTTGTCCAGTTACCCGCTGTGAACGAAACCGGGAAGATCTGCTGGAACACGAATCATACTGAAAGAGAGTCGTCCAGGGTTATCTACCGTCCGGGTATTATATATAACCGCAGGCAGATCGAGAGCCTGCCAAATGGATATCAGAAATTGCAGTTTGCGCTTGACAGTCAAAGTGAAGTTCACTAAACTCTAATTCCATCAAAAGATGGAAATAATAAGTGGAACATCCTGATTAATACAATGTCTCATTTTCGATGTCATCCCCGGATGGTTTTCTCCCCGGGGTCAGCAAAGACTGGAATCAGAACAGATACGGTTTCAGATTGGCCCGGTGCGAGATAACCGCGTATTGTGATCACAGACCCAGCAATTACAGGAGCAGTCATGTTAAAAACAGCGATTACCGAGATGTTTGGAGTCAAGTATCCCATCATTTGCGGCGCGATGATGTGGTTGAGCAAACCCCATTTATGTGCAGCCATATCCAATGCCGGTGGACTGGGAAACCTGACAGCCGGAAACTATGACACCGAGGAGGCGTTCAGAGAGGCGATTCGGGAAACCCGGCGGATGACCGACAAGCCTTTTATGGTGAATGTAACGATTCTGCCGTCGGTCCGATTGACCCCAGATCATCATCGGATGTATATCAAAGTCATTGCCGAAGAACGGATCGCTGGCGTTGAGATATCCGGAGCGCCTCTGGATAAGGGCATTGGCATGGATGCGGTGGACACTTTGAAAAAGGCCAATGTCAAAATGTTTCATAAGGTTGGAAGTCTCAGGCATGCGCTTCACGCGGAAAAAGTGGGTTATGATGGTGTTTACGCGGCCGGCATTGAAGAGGGAGGTCACCCGCTGGACGATGATGTCACGACCATGGTCCTGACACCCCGCATAGCGGAGACAGTCAAAATACCGGTGGTAACCGTCGGTGGTATCGCCGACGGCCGCTCGCTGGCAGCAGCACTGACCCTGGGGGCTTCCGGGGTCATGATGGGAAGCCGTTTCATTGCGACCCAGGAGTGCGTCTGTCACAATAATATCAAGGAGGAACTGGTCAGGCGAAAAGAGGTGGATACAACCATTATCTGCAAATCTTTCGGACTGCAGGGACGGGCCCTCAAAAACAAAGTGGTCAGCGACATTCTGCAGTTGGAAAAGACGGGGGGGTCATTTGAGGATGTATATCCACTGCTGGCAGGGGAGCGTATGAAAGACGCCTGGCAAAATGGTGATGTGGACAAGGCGGCATTAATGGTCGGTCAATCCATCGGTCTGATTAATGATATCCCCACCTGTCAGGAACTTCTGGAGACCATGGGCCGGGAAGCAGAGGCACAGTTCAGGAGAACTTACGGCCTCATTGTTTCGTAATAGAAATGGGAAGCGTTTCAAATAAAACCATGCAGGGTTGGAGGACTCATGACATATAGCACGATCACATTTAAAGCCGTCGAAGCCGGGATCGGGCTTCTGACTTTAAATAGAGAGAAGCGACTGAATGCGATCAACCTTGATATGCTGGATGACCTTTATCGGTTGTTCCACAGTCTGGATGATCAACAGGATATCCGGGTTATCATTTTGACCGGAGCGGGACGGGGGTTCTGTTCCGGCGCGGACCTGAAAGACAAACGGCTGGCCAGTGAAGAAGGACTCAAGGCATTCGCTTCGGCTTCGGTTCACCTGGAAGTCATACAGAAAAAATACAGTGGTGTGATCAAGGAGATGCGCCGCATTTCCCAACCCATCATAGCAGCCGTGAATGGGCCGGCTGCCGGAGGGGGGATGTCAATGGCGCTGGCAGCGGATATCATCATCGGCAGTCCCGGAGCGAAATTCACGCCCTCCTTTATCAACATCGGTCTCTCCGGTGGCGAACTGGGTACCACCTATTTCCTCCCCAGGCTGATAGGCCCTTCCCGGACATCTGAAATCCTGATGACCGGGCGGACAGTGGATGCGGAAGAGGCGTATCGCATCGGCATCCTGTGCCGGCTGGTTCCTGAAGAAGAGTTGCTGTCGTCCGCTCTGGAAACTGCCCGCCAGATGGTAGGAAAAACACCGCTGGGATTGCGACTAACCAAGGAAACGATGCGCCAGAATCTCGATGCGCCGTCCCTGGAAAATGCGATTGAACTGGAAAACCGGAATCAGAGCATCCTCTGCAAAGCACCTGAGTTTTTCGAGGCCGTTTCGCGGTTTAACAAGAAAGCTGATTAGGACGAACAGCAGGGCCGCCGGAACAGAATCGTTGACAGTTCTCTCATTGGCGGTCACAGCGCGTCTAAAACAAAACAACAAGGAGATAAAATGGCTTTAAATCTGGATGTCGTTGGGAAAAAAATTGTGTTTGAACCCTATACCTACGATCAAGATACGGTGATCCTTTATGCGCTTGGTATCGGCGCCGGAATGGATGAACTGCCGTTCGTCTATGAAAAGGAGCTTAAGGTTTTTCCAACCTTTGCCGTGATTCCATTTGGACCGGGATTGTTTCCATTTATCAAGGAGTCCAATATCAACCTGTTTACATTACTGCACGGAGAGCAGAAGATCACCTTGCACAAACCGATTCCCCCTGCCGGAACGATATCCAGCGTCGCTGTCTGTGAATCAATCTGGGACAAGGGAGACAAAGGAGCGGTGGTCACCTTGAAGGTCGAAAGCCGTGATGACAAGGGGGAATTGCTGTTTGAGAATGTGGCTCTGCTGATGGACCGGAGTGGCGGCAATTTTGGTGGTGAGCGAGGCCCCAAGAGTGATGCGGTCAATCCACCGGAAGGAAAGGATCCGCTTTTTAGTGTTTCCTATACAACATCAAAGGATCAGGCAGTTTTGTACCGGTTGAGCGGTGACAAGAACCCGCTCCATATTGATCCTGAATTTGCCAAAATGGGCGGTTTTGATCGACCTATCCTCCATGGCTTATGCAGCTATGGTTATGCCGGGCGGGCAATTCTTCACAGTATTTGCGGGGGGGATCCGGAAAAAATGAAATCCTTTCATGTCAGGTTCAAAGGCGTCGTTTTCCCTGGAGATACGTTGACAACAGAAGGATGGAAAATCGAAAACGGCAGATATGTTGTCCGGACAACCACCCAGGATGGTCGTGAGGTATTGGGAAATGGTCTGGTTCTGATCAACGAATAACAGATGTTCCAGCGGAAAACGGGTTTAAAAGACTGACGCTCCGTCTTTGAAATCAAACGTGGAAAACCGTTCAAGTTCAAAAGGCAGCACCGGCAGACGGGACAATCCGTTTTTGACTGCTTCTGCGAGGTTTATCGAAGGCGGCCGCTGGTTGATATTGATCAGGATAATCCGACGCTGATCCTCACTGGAGAGGTCATTGTCCTTCTTCGTACGGGTATGGGACTCCTTCTGATACTGCCCCAGACGCAATGCAAAAACGGCTTTGATCTGGGGTTGTGTCGCCATGATCCAGCCGACCAGTAGATTGGCTCTCATGCCGGCCCGATACTCCTCAAGTTCCAGATCGCCTTCTTCGGAGGCAGTTCCGATACAGACAACGCCGGTGGAATAACTAAAAATAGATCTAAGTGATGCACTGGCTAAATGATCGACAAGGTGAAGCGTTTGTCCGTTTTTATTGATGATGTTAAGACCCCCAAAACGCCAGTAGAACTCACCCGACAAAACCAGAAGAGCCATCTCGGCTGTATTTCCCTGACGATCGGTTCCTTTGAATGCAATATTTTCCCATTCCACAGATTGTATATAGTTGCCCTGTGAGGTAATTCGGTCGATACCCGGGATCAACCCCAGACGGGTCTTATTTACTTCACCAGGTTCCAGATTGGGCATATTCGGGGACGGTTCGTTGTCAGTCGGGGAATGACTGACAACGATACTGGAAACCAGTTCAGATTTTCTCCCGGCATTCGATGAATCCTGCTTGTCAGCCAGAGGAAAAACCGTAGGATCTACGACAACAGGTTCAGCAACAATCTCCTTTTTTTTGCCCACTGCCAGTGCTGCTGTTTGACCTATAACGCTGGATGGTGTCAGAGACTGCTCTTTATTTGTTTCAGAATGATCCATGGTTGAACTGGAAACGGGATCTGGCTTTTTACCACGATTCCAGGAGTCCCGCATGTCATCCAGGGAAGCAATCGTCTGTTTCTCCGAAAAAGGTTGAGAGACATTCAGGACCCCATTGCCTGCTGATGTTGCTGAGTCGACAGTCAGGGCAGTCTCCTTTTTTTCAACAGGATCCGTTTTTTCCGCTCCGGTTGAGAGTGGCGGACTGTATGTCTGTGTAGTATTGGTTTTTCCAATGGTGGTCTTATCAGGAAAAGTCACCCCCGCTGAAATGCTATCTTTTTCACGTTTTGCAAGCGGTGCCTGACCTGGGTTGGTCAGGATCGGTGACCTGTCTTTTTCTTCTGGCGCACGGGGTTGGACCGCTTTCGGAATGGTCAGGTCCGGTGATGGGCTTTCCGTTTTGGATGAAACGGCTTCGGCTTTGCGAAAAACCATCAGATCCGGAGAGTTTTCTTTTTCTTCCGGCGCGCCGGGCTGGGACGCTTTCGGAATGGTCAGGTCCGGTGACCGGCTTTCCGTTTTGGGGGAAACCGGGGCACCGTCTTCCAGTAAGACTCTCTGGGACCCTCCTGCTGCCACACCTGTGTCTGCTGATTGGCTATCTGAGTCCGATGAGGGCCAACTGACGGTATTATTAACGGAGACAGGAATCCCTTTTTCAGAAACAGTATCCCGTGATATCAGTGAATAGGCTGATTTTTTGATGGATTCCAGGGGAGGGGAAACCCGAATTACCAAGGTCGACAACACAGCAACTGCCCAGATCACCCAACTCCAGATTAGAAGTTTTGGTAATCCTTTGAATATAATGAGACTCCCTGAATATCTGCGTTTGTGTTTTCTCATTTTCCGTCTTCGGGGAGTTCATGCGGGAATTCAACCCTCTGAAGAAATAAACGTCTATATTTTCAGGATCCCATTTATTTTTTCAGCCAGAATCTTGGTATTGACCGGTTTGATGATATATCCATCAACTTTGGCTTTAATTGCTTCCATGATATTCTCCTGGTCAGCTTCTGAGGTAACCATTAAAACCGGAATTTTCTGCCAGTCTTCAGTCGCTCGTATCTGTTTCAGAAGGGAAATGCCGGGTTCTCCCGGCATACTCCAGTCCAGGATAACAAAATCAATGGTCTCATTGGCCAGTATACCCAGTGCAGCGGCAACATTTTCAGCTTCCTCGAAGTTTTTATAATCGAGTTGCCGCAAACAACTCTTTATCAAACGCCTCATTGTTTGTTGATCATCAACAATCAAAAAGCGCATATTGTTTGTACCTAACATACCATCTCCACCTCTGTTTTAGGATAGAGGGATGCAGTTTCCTCCGTGAAACCGGCAACATCGATCCCAGGAATCCTCCTATGCTGCTTTAGTGTTTCTTTAAAATTCAATTTATTGGAAACAAGCGGGTGTTACTTTGTCAAGCGGATTGTGAGAAAGCGGCCTGTATGGACAGAATAGCCAATATCCTGAGTCAAAACGGGAAAACACCGCTTGACAGTGGAAAGTTGAATTCCTATCATCTCACTGACAGAATTCGAATAGAGACGGATCAAAACCAGTGCCAATCAAACAAAAAACAACTATAAACAGGTCTATAATGAAGACTATCAATGTAAAGGACAGGGATGTAAACGTGGACGCTGATGGATACCTCCTGGACTATAAAGACTGGGACAGGGATGTCGCGCTTGTGCTGGCTGGAATCGAGAAAATCGAAATGACAGAGGATCACTGGATCGTTGTCAATTTGCTCAGGGACTACTATGCCATCCATGAAGTTGTTCCCACGACCCGTGAATTTTTGAAACTGCTGGGCGAAAAAGCCGGCCAGAACAAAGGCAACGCCAAATTTTTTGCCAAACTCTTTCCCAATGAGCCTGGAAAACTGAGTGGCAAGGTAGCCGGGTTACCAAAACTGACCGGTTGCATGTAAAAATGTTGGTAACTATTGACCACCCGTACCGATCCGAGGGAATCAGGACCTGTATGCAGGGAGCAACACGGTCCGGGAGGTCACAGCATCCGTTTTCACCATCCCCCTTGTTTATTTAGAAATCACACTCATGACAAAAAAAACCGATACACTGGTCAGCGGTCTGGGGTTCCCTGAGGGCCCCCGCTGGAGGGACGACAAATTATGGTTTTCAGATTTCCGAACCAGAAAACTGATGACAGTCGATCTGGACGGACATCTGGAGGAGATAGCAGAAGTCCCCGGTCAGCCCTCAGGGATGGGATGGTTACCGGATGGGAGCCTGCTGGTTGTTTCGATGGTTGACCGCCGCCTGCTCAGACTTCAGGACGGAAAGCTTTCCGTATATGCCGATCTGAGTCGCCTCGCTTCCTATCACTGCAATGACATGGTTGTCGATCGTCATGGAAGGGCCTATGTTGGAAATTTCGGCTCGCCAATGAATACACCGCCCTTTAAAACAGCCGAAATCATTCTCGTCAAGCCGGATGGGACGGTTCAGACCGTCGCGGATGAGATGGTATTTCCCAACGGGAGTGTGATTACGGCAGATGGAAAGACCCTGATTGTCGGGGAAACCTACGCTGCCCGCCTGACCGCTTTCGAGATTGAAGCTGACGGTTCTCTTTCCAGACGGCGGGTCTGGGCACAGTTTGACGATCTTGGCATCGTAACGGATCGCAAACAACTCATGCAACGGGTGCTTCCCGATGGCATATGCCTGGATGCCGAGGGTGCCATCTGGATCGCATCGCCCAATAAGAACGCGGAAGTGTTACGCGTGGTGGAAGGGGGTGAAGTGGTTGACCGGGTCACTGTGGAAACCTTTCCCTATGCCTGCATGCTGGGGGGTCCCGATCGAAAAACGCTGTTCGTGCTCACATCGGAACTGTTCAGCGATGCCTTGGTTGGAAAAATAGAAACCGTCCAGGTCGATGTTTCAGGTGCTGGATTACCCTAGTGAATGGTGCCGAATGCCCGTTAACAGTTTGAAATCACTTCCGGTTGGATTCTGAAAGACTCTCAGATCAAACTCCGGCACAACGGCCAGGACATGGTCAAAAATGTCCGCCTGGATGGCCTCATAATTCTTCCACTCATTATCCCTGCAAAAAACATAGATCTCAAGGGGCAGCCCGTTTTCTGCAGGCCTTAAATGGCGCACCAGGAACGTCATATCCTGGTTGATCATTGGATGATTCTTCAGATAGCTGATCAGATAGGCCCGAAGCGTGCCAATGTTGGTCAGTCGTCTGCGGTTGATCTGGCTCTTCCCGTCAACAGTCTTGTTATAGTTTTCCAATTCAACTTTCTTGGCTTGAATATATTGCGAGATATATTGGATGTTCTCAAATCGGTCGATCATTTCATCATCGCAGAATTTGATTGAATTGATATCAATGTGAATAGCTCGTTTTATCCGCCTGCCACCCGACTCTTTCATACCGCGCCAATTCCTGAAGGATTCGCTGATGAGGGCATAAGTCGGAATCATGGTGATGGTTTTATCGAAATTCTGAACTTTTACCGTGGTTAGCCCCACCTCAATAATATCGCCATCAGCCCCATATTTTGGCATTTCGATCCAGTCGCCGATGGTCACCATTTTATTTGCCATTAACTGAATTCCGGCAATAAATCCCAGGATGGCATCCTTAAAGATAAACATGATGACGGCTGTCATGGCCCCCAGCCCGCTGAACAGATAAATGGGGGTTTTATTAACCAGCAGGGAGATTATGAGAATACCACCAACTAGATAGTTCAGTAGTTTGGCGACCTGAATAAAGCTTTTTATCGGAACCTGTCGCGAAATGGAAAACGTACTGTAGATATCGTGCAACGTGTTTAGCAGGGCATCAACGATTAAAACTGCCAGAATGATCATAATCATTGTTAATGCCGTGTGAGAATAAAAACTGATTTTTGCGTCTTCTCCGAATGTGAAAGGTACCAGTAGATAAAGAAAGGTAACTGGAGCCAGGTGGGCGAGCTGGTCAAAAAATCGATTTTGAAGCAGGACGTCATCCCAGTTCGATTTTGTCTTGGTAACCAGTCGGGCGACGCCAGCAACCAGATACCGTTTGGTAATCCTGTCGACAAGAATAGCCAGTAGCACAATGAGTAACAAACCAATACTTTTGGATACGATTTCAGTAAATTCGAGGCTCAGACCAAGACCTTGCAGCCATTTTTGAATTGCAGCAATCATGGTGTCTCCAATACAGATTTGAATGAAAGAATCCTGCTTTCGATATTCAATGGATTACAGAATAGGACACCGAAAATCGGTGCTGAATTTCATGGCTTTTTCTCTTCGATCAGTTGCAGCGACATCGCCGCGGCTTCCCACCACCGTTGTCATTCAGTTTATAACGGCACAGGTCCCTGCTTTTAGACAGTTTGCAATATTTTTTCGAGCCGGGAATTGAATAACCCGGGATGATCCAGCATGGGAAAGTGCCCGGCACCTGGAATAACGGTGATACTGAGATTCTTCAGTTTCCTCTCCAATAGTCCGAGCCAGGCATTCCGTTGCCCGAGCTGAAGGGGAATGCGGCTGCCATCGTCAGCAATGCTGGTTGTTTGAATGGCGAATACCGGCAGTGACAGGGTATCGGTGGCAATATCGCAGAAATTGGCGTCCCAGCGCATAATCTCCTTAAAAAGCGTCACACCTTTGACCTCTTCAAAATGAATTGCGCGGTCAATGACTCTGTTTTTTATTTCGGTCCTGGCGTCGTCAAAAAATGTATGCTCAAAAAACGCTTTCATAAACGGACCATACCCTGTGGATTCGATTTTTGACTGAAAGTCTGCAATAGCCAGTTTTAATGATTCCGGATCGGCAAGACGACTGCCATCGACCAACACGACTGACTTAAAAAGGTCCGGTCGGTCCACCGCCGCCTGCAGAACAACCCGGCTTCCCATACTGTGCCCTACCAGTACAGCCGGACTGACTGCCAATTGTCCGGTAATGGCAACGATATCCTCAGCGTAATGATTCATGGTGCAACGTTCCAGACAGGTTGCTGACCGCCCATGCCCATTGAGGTTGACAGCAATCACATCGTAATTCTGCTGCAAATGCTCACCCTGCGCCGCCCAGTCACTGCTGTCACAGGTAATTCCATGGACAAGGACAACCGTAGGCTGATCTTTGGATCCAAAGCGGTCATAGTCCATCGTGAAACCATTGATCGTCATTTGCGGCATCGCAACCTCCTGTTTTTCATTTAAGCTGAACCGATCTCGGTTTGATTATTGTTATGTTGGATAACCTTACGTTACACTATTTTAAAAAAGGCATAAAGCGCTGAGCAACACCCGCAGTTGTTTTTTCAGAACCGATTCTCCTTTGCCAAATCAGAGACTATTGTTGTCAGAACATATTTCCTTTTATACAGTAACAGAACCATCCAGGTTCTCATGATAACCACCAAGCCCCCGGGATCGGGTACAACAACGCATGAGAAAATCTCTCGGTAACCATCCACAAAAATGTTTGGGGACTCTTTTCATAAAAACTAAAAACAAAGGGAACGATGAGCAGGACATGCTTGTTTGAACCATACACGCTCAAAGGAGTGACGTTTAAAAACCGGGTGGCCATGGCTCCCATGTGTCAATATTCTGCCGATACTGACGGATTGCTGCAGGACTGGCACCAGGTTCATTATCTTACCAGAGCCGTTGGACAGGTCGGTATGATCATCACCGAAGCAACTGCGGTGGAATCTCGAGGTCGAATTTCAATACATGACCTGGGAATCTGGGATGATCAAATGATTGAGCCGTTTGCCCATTTAATCAGGCAGGTTCATGCCCACGATTGCAGAATCGGTATTCAAATTGCGCATGCGGGACGAAAAGCCGTTGTTCCGGATGAAACCATTGTTGCCCCCAGCCCCATCGCATTCAACAAAGACTATGCGGTTCCGGTCGAATTGAGCAACCTGGACATACAACAGGTTGTATCGGCTTTCGGAAACGCTGTCAGACGAGCAATCGATGCCGGTGTTGATTTTATTGAAATTCATGCGGCTCATGGCTATTTGATCAACCAGTTCCTGTCTCCCCTGACCAATAAAAGGACGGATGCCTATGGCAAAAACAGGGTGTTGCTCCTGAAGGAGATTCTGGAAGTGACCCACGACCTTATTCCGGCTCAGATGCCGGTGTTTGTCCGTGTATCAGCTGAAGAGTATATCAAAGAGGGTAATCATCCTGAAGAACTGTGTCACCTGCTCGAACCGGTGAAACACCTGATCGATCTGGTTCATGTGAGCTCCGGTGGTGTCGTTGACAATGCGATAATCCGTTTTTTCCCCGGATACCAGGTAACATTTGCAGAGACCATTAAGCAACAGCTGCAACTCCCCGTTATGGCTGTGGGAATACTGGGGTCACCGGAATTGGCGGAAAGTACGCTCCAAAATCAACGCGCTGATCTGATTGCCTTGGGGCGTGAGTTGCTGAGAAACCCATACTGGCCTTTGAATGCTGCCAGGGCACTGGGTGAAGATATCCTGTGGCCAAAAGCTTACCTGAGAGCAAAGCTTTGAAAAAGGGTCGTTTTTCAGATCAGAGATCCACGCGTTCACGGATCCTCAGAGAAGATTGAAAAGGTTATCTTAATTTGCCGAGGCGGTGGCGTACACGTGTCATATACTGTGGGTGCCTGCCCGGAAAGACGAAACGATTTGAAGAGCCGACGGCAATATCGAAGAGTAAATATGGCGCATTCTTAGCGGGATAAGAAGTTGAATGCGCCATATTAGGAGAGTTACTCGATCATGGCCTGTTTCCAGGCCTCCAATTCTTTATTGTATACATCATCCAGTTTCAGTTTCTTATAAACTCTAAACAGGTAGGGTGTCATTTCAATTTCATCTGGATTTTCCTTCAGGTACTGCTGGTACTGCTCCATTGATGCGACCCACATATCCTGCTTCTCAAAATAGCTTCCCATCATGAATGAATTTTCTCCATAGGCTTCCTGGATATCCTTGATGGTTTTCTCCATTTCCATCTTATTGGTGCCACTCAACCAGGTGACAACATGATCATTCAGTTTTCCCCGGCTCTTGTATGGCTCCAGGGTAACAACCGCATTGCCATCCTTCAGGGCGCTGATCTTAAATACCTGGGATCCCTGGAACGGTTCGACCCTGGCTCGAACAATCAAATCACCGGTAGCCGGCACAGCATAGGTTTTATCGCCGACAGTCAGCTGGTAAGTGTATTCTGATCCGAGATTATTCCAGGCCATGTAAGGGTAACTATCTGAAAGCGTTAACTCGCGGACAGCATCCATTTTGATATCCTTCTTTTTATGACTTCTACGAACCGTTGTATAGGATTGGGATTTGGTGAATTTCTTCATCAACCCGGTCATCAGTGCGCCAGACGCGGCAGCGGCAGTTATGGATCCCTCTTTCGCTGCCAGTTTGTCGCTGTTGATATCAATCACTGAATTGGGATGAAGTTCGAAATTCTCCCCTGTTTCTTTGACCGTAATTTTAGCTGTGCTATCTGGCCCCGATTTAACCTGATAACCGTCAAAGAGGAACTTGGTCCGTCTGACTTTTTTCCAGTTCTTCCCGTCCTTTGTGTACTCAATGGTGCCCTTCACCTGCGACAGAACCCCGATAGGATCCTTATTGCCAGCGATGGCCATGCTTGAAATGAACAAACATAAACTCAAGACCACTAGAATCTTTTTCATGGTATTCTCTTTTTAAAAGTTTGACCCTTGGCCGGACGAAGACTGCAAATTCCTTTGCCTGATGAATTGTCAACTAAGTTTGCATTTTTCATGACAAAAAAGCATCGTTTCCTGTTAATCCCGCTAAAAAATGTTGCCTGTATTCCAAAAATTTATGATTTTTACACGATTACAGTGATTTAAATAATTGAGTGGCAACCAGAAAGATCGTTGATCGACTTTTTGGGTTTGAAAAACAGATCATTCCAGGAGAGCCGTTTTAAAAAGACAATCTGATATTGGGATGAGGACCTACCAAAATTGTCGAATTGGAATGAACCGTCTATCAATTATGTCGAGTTCCCTGGAAGCTCAGAAATCTTTCAGTCTGCGGCATAATCAGGAAAAACCGGAACTTGTCTTCTGGCTTGCAGATTCACAGATATCATCGTCCAATATCCGTTGCAGCTGTCTGGCCTATAGGAACCATTTCTCAGCGGAGTGTGTCGATAAAGTGCTGAATGGAAAAGTTGAAGATATCAAGGTGGCTATCCCCTTCAAAAATGGTACTTTCCAACTTACGGAATTGTGTCAGTCCCTGCACCAGACCCCAGAACATGATGCTTGCCCGTTTTGCATCAATGGGTTTAAATATCCCCGCGGCCATTCCCTCTTTAATAATATCTACGGGAAGCTGCATGGAACTGGCTGCCTGCAGGTCGATTTGCCCTTTCAGTGTTGGCTTGAACAGGATTTCCGGTGAGGATGCGAAATAATTGATGATATAATAGTAGTTTTTATTTTCCTGGCTGAACCGGAGAAATGCATGGGCAACGATGCCCAGTTTCCGACCTGGATCGGTCTCCGCTCCGATGGCGTTGATTGTCTTTTTCTTCAGAAGGTCGAATCCCTCCTGCTGAATTGTTAAAAAAAGATCCTCCTTGTTTTTAAAATAGGAGTAGAGCGTGGCGACACCCAGCTCGGCTTTCTTGGCAATCTGGTTCATGGATGCGCCGCCGATTCCCTTTTTGTGCAGCAGCTCTCTGGCTGCTTTAAGGATCAATTCTCGCTTTGCATCCTTTTCCCGTTGCCTGCGTTCTTTTAATCCCACGGTTCTCTTCTATTGGTTTCTGGTTGCTAACATCTGCTCTATACCGATTGTTCCGGCAAAGCATCTAAAATGGATCACCGATCTCCAACATGACTTTCACTGCTTTACCGGTGTGTATCCGAGACCTGTAAACAGACGGTAATTGGGACAGGGTGATCTCATCGGATATCAGTGGCCGGACATCGAGTTTCCCTTCCGACATCCATCTCAGGCACTCTGCATTTTCTGCATGGGTATTTCCGTATGAAGCCGTCAGTTGAACCTCCTTGAACATCATGGTAGCCGGATTGATCTCGATCGTGCGGTAAACAACGCTGATCATGCAGACCATCCCCCCTGGCGCTGACATATCCATGGCAGATAAAAGGGTCTCCGGTCTGCCTGAGCATTCAAAAATAGTATCAAACCCGTTTCCAGAATTTATCTCAAAGCATCGCTGCTGAATATTTTCTGAGATCGGATCAATGGTATATTCAGCACCAAATTCCTTTGCCAGAGCCCTTTTCTCAGCAACCGGCTCAGACACGACAATCGGTTCATACCCCAACAGACGGAGCAACTTGACCATGGACAGGCCGATGGCACCCCCTCCGATAACCAGCACACTGCCACCTCTGCGGCCGGAAATATCAATCCCGTGAAGGCTGACGGCACACATTTCTGCCAGCGCCGCGTTTTTGGAATCGACATTATCCGGAACCGGAATCAGCATCCCCGGGTAAACCAGCACGTACTCGGCAAATCCGCCGGGAAGATCGCCAATGCCGATGGACCGGCGATTGCTGGAACAGAGCTGTGTCCGCCCGATTCGACACCCTGGACAGATACCGCAAAATGTCGGTCTGACTATTACCTTTGCACCTTCCTGGACATCTTTCACCCGAGAACCAGCCTTGATAACGACACCACTGACTTCATGCCCCAGAATGATCCCCTCAGGAAGACCGTCCGTTTCGAGCAACGAATGGTCAGAACCGCAAAAACCGGTATTGGCAATTTTTAGCAAAACCTGATCAGGCGCAGGTTCAGGGGTGGGAATCTCTTCAACAACCAGACCTTTGCCCCGATGATAGACAGCAGCTTTCATATAAATTCTCTTTGTTCAAACGGGTGAGAATTGCAGTTCGCGGAAACGTCAACGATATTCCAGACTCGAATACTATTCGATGAAGGTAAAGTACTTGAGAAACCATGTGTTGTCAAGAAATCTGCCTGATAAGATGCACCAAAAACATGTGAGTATGTGATCATAACCGCTTCAAGAGGTTATTTGTTCAGAAAAACGCATGCATCCATCCTTGGAGCTCCTGGAATCCATCCCTGGCTTCCAAGGTTTTCTGAACAAACAACTTCTTTCCGCTTACAGGTACCCACACATATTTGGTGCACCCGCCTGATACCCATCAGGGGAATTTGGTTGACTATGTTTTTGGATGTTTGCCATACTGTTCAAACCATCCCGTAGCCGCTTTGAAAGTTGATCACCTTCAATCCTTGATCGTTCCGATGCTGTCATTGGTAAAGACAAGGTAAGCAGAGGATTTCATGTCAAGCACAAAAATCAGGTATATGAAGGAACTGAGGCCTGCCGAGCAGAAGTGGCTCGCTCGGGCGGTCATCAGAATCATGATGTCTGATGATATGATTGACGAAAAGGAGATGGAATTTCTCAATAAGCTCGGCCGTGTCTTTCACAAAAATGAATCACAGGAAACCGTCAAAGAAATAGCCAGTCTCGGACGGCAGAAGTACTTGCCAGAGCTGGAGACACTCAGAGTCGACAATCCAGAGCACATCATCTACATGTTGAATATCCTGGTCTCCTCTATTTTTGCCAATGAAAAGAAGCTGGATGAGGAAGTGAAACGTTATTTCCTTGCGGGACTGAAACTGGGTATGACATATGACATTCTTACGCTGAAACTGGCCTATCAGAAGGAGCGGTTCCGGATTAAAATGCTGCAGAGAGAGATCGATGAAGATATCAGAAAACTGACGGCACAGTGGAAAAAAAGCGAATAAAGCGACAATCATGCCCTCCAATAAAAACCAAAAACTGGACGCGTTTTACCAGCAGTTTTCAGGCGAACAACACGTACTGATTCTGATCAACGCAGATCCAGACGCTATCAGCAGCGCCATGGCCGTGAAACGGCTGTTGTGGCGGAAAGCGGCTAACATTACTATCGCCCATGTCAATATCATCAAGCGCCAGGACAACCTGGCGATGATCCGCAGACTTAATATCAAGCTGGATCATATCTCCAACGTGGAAACCCAGCGTTTTGACCGCATTGTGATGGTTGATTCCCAGCCCGTCCACCACGAAATCCTGGCAGGCTTTAAACCCCATGTCATCATTGATCATCATCCGCTTTCCGGTGCTGAAGCGCCTTATATCGATATTCGGCCAAATTACGGAGCAACCGCCAGTATCTTGACCGAATATCTCAAGTCCGCAAAAATTAAGCCCTCCACCAAGCTCGCGACCGCTTTATATTATGGGATAAAGACGGATACCAGCAATTTTGAACGACAGACGATCATTGAGGATGTCCGGGCCTTCCAATATCTGTTTAAAGCAGCCGATGTGCAACTGGTCAAAAAGATCGATCAGTCGGAAATGCGCTCACGGGATTTAAAGCATTTTAAAAACGCCATCGAGAACAAACGTTTTAGGAAAGGATGGATATTTTCTCATCTGGGAAAAGTCGGGAATCCGGATATCTGTGTCATGGTAGCCGACTTCTTTATGCGGGTGAACGATGCTAACTGGATTGTAATTTCAGGAATCTATGGCAATAAACTGGTTGTGATTTTCAGAAGTGACGGTTTGCGACGCAACGCGGGCAGGATCGCGACCAAAAGCCTGGGGCAACTCGGGTCGGCCGGGGGGCACAAAAGTATGGCACGGGCTGAAATTCCGCTGGTCGATCTTAAAACGCTGGTTGATCCTGAAAACGACAAGAAAGTTCAAAACTGGATTGTCAATCGAATCCGTCTGAGAGGCGGAAAAAATTAAAATCCGGTCGTCATCACCGGATCCTGCTCTTCAGCTCCTTGATCATGGCTGTGCATACCTGATTCGCATCTGCAACAATGGCAACGTCAGCCATCGCCATCATGGGCGCCTTGGGGTTTTTATTGACCGCAATAATAAATTCTGCGTTGTTAATGGCCGCCGTGTGTTGAATGGCTCCGCTGATACCAAAAGAAAACAGAACCTTAGGGGTAATGTGTTTTCCAGCCTGGCCGATCAGCGCTTCCGGCTCAATCCAATTTGCATAAACCACCGGTCTGGTCGCCCCAACCTCGGCATTCATCAGTTCAGCCAGTTCTATCAATTTCCGGAACTTCTTCCGGCTTCCCATACCACGACCTCCGCAGATAACCACGTTGGCCTCTTCAAGGGGTTGGCTGCGCTGTGCACTGCGTTCTGATCGAACCAGGTGCACGCTTTCCCGGGGCAGGTCCTCCGGCATGGGGACCCTGACAATTTCGCCTGTTCGTTCATAGTCATGGGGAATTTCCTGAAACGTCCCGGGTCTGACGGTTGCCATCTGCGGTCTGCACTCCGGGGTGATGATCTGTGCCAGGAGGTTTCCGCCGAAGGAGGGGGCTGTCTGGACCAGCAACTTCTCTTCATTGATATCAAGCCCGATACAGTCCGCACTCAATCCTGTTTTCATCCGTTTAGCAACCCGTGGGGCAAACTCGCGGCCGAAATTGGTGGCTCCCACCAGAATGATTTCCGGTCTGCGAACCTCAATCAGGCGGACCATCAGATTGACATAGGTTTCGATTTGATATCTTGCGAGATCAGGATGATCGGTGACCAGAATACAATCGGCGCCATGAGCGATATACTCCCCAACCCATTCGTCCACCCCATACCCAAAAACGACTGCGCAAACCCTGGCATTCAGATCTTTGGCCAATTCCGAGGCTCTAGCCAGCAGTTGCAGGGTCACTCGATTCTGAAAATAGTTACGATAGTCTCCAAAAACCCAGATTTCGTTGGATGTCTCTTTCATGTTGATTATTGATAGTTTTTAATGTCTTTCCCGATGGCGCCACCGATTTTATCATCAAATTGATTAAACAGCTGCTGAACGATTTTCCGGGCCGAGCCCTTCAGCACCGTATTCTCCTTTTCGGTGACAGGTGAAAAAACTTTCAATATCCGTGTGGGTGATCCCTTGGCACCCGTCAGGGATTCATCCAGCTCCAGGTCATCCAGGGTCAGCCGGGTTATTTCTGTTTCTCCAAAGGCATCCTGTAACCCTGCCAGTGGAACATAGCGAGGTGTATAGTGTTGTGTGGTGACAGTAACAAGTCCGGGCAGTTCCATTTCAATCGTTTCAACAAAATTGTCAGACAATCGTTGCAGTCGCAACAGGCGATCCTTCAGTTCCAGCTGATCCACATGGCTGACCCCGGGAATACGCAGTTCTTCGACCATCTGTGGACCAACCTGGGCTGTTTCGCTGTCACTGGTATGACATCCACAGAGAACCAGGTCAAAGTCAGGACAGGCTTTTTTAATGGCTCTGGCAAGCACCTGTGATGTGACAAGCGTATCAGACCCTGCGATTTTCGGATCACTGATCAGAACTGCCCGATCGGCACCCATGGCCAATGCCTCCCGCAAAACTTCCTCCGCGATATCGGGCCCCATCGTGATAACCGTAATCTCTGCTCCGTGCCTGTTTTTCAGTTCCAGGGCCGCTTCCAGGGCATGGCGGCAGGCAGGATTGATCATGCCTGCCGCCAGATTGCGTTTCAGCCTGCCGGTTCGTGGGTCCCATGGCAATTCTGATACCCCGGGTACCTGTTTGATGCAATTAACCAGTTTTAACATCTTTTTCATCTGTATTAGGCGAGTACCGCACGGGAGATCACCAGTCGCTGTACTTCGCTTGTGCCTTCGTAAATTTCCGTCACCTTGGCATCACGAAAATACCGTTCCACATCATACTCCTTGCTGTACCCATATCCTCCGTGAATCTGCATGGCCAGGCTGGTGGTACGGGTTGCTACCTTGCTGCAGTAGAGCTTCGCCATGGCGGCTTCAGTCCCGAACGGTTTTTGTTCATCTTTGAGCGCACAGGCCCGGTAAAGAAGCAGTCGACCGGCGTCAATGTCAGTCGCCATATCAGCCAGATAGTTCTGGATCGTCTGGAAAGAGGAGATCGGCTTTTTAAACTGATGTCGTTCCTTGGCATATTTTACCGCTGCTTCAAATGCCCCCTGGGCAATACCCAGTGCCTGTGCGGCGATTCCGATACGACCGGTATCCAGAGCGGTCAGCGCGATCCTGACCCCACTGACTGAACTTCCGAGGCAATTATCCAGGGGAACCAGACAGTCTTCCAGAAACAGGGAAGAAACCGGGTTGGCGCGCATACCGCATAGATCCTCGATCTCGCCCACCGAGAATCCGTCCATTCCTTTTTCCACAATAAAAACACTGGTGGACGCCTCACCGGACAAGTCTGTTGTTGTCGCAAAGATCAGCGCATATCCGCAAATACCACCGTTGGTGACAAAAATCTTCGTGCCATTGATCACATATCCCGTTTCCTGCTGAACTGCATTCGTCTCTACACCGCTGGCATCGGAACCGGCATTGGCTTCCGTGAGACAAAAAGCGCCGATACGTTCTCCGCAGGCCATCGGTGGCAGAAACCGCTCCTTCTGTTTTTCCGTCCCGAAACGGACAATCGGCGCCGCGCCGACACTGTTGTGAACGGTCACACAGAGACCGATGGCGGCACAAACCCGGGACAGTTCTTCAATCGTAATGGCATAACTGATACTGTCGACTTCAGCCCCGCCATATTTTCTTGGTATTTGCAGCCCAAAAAAATCAAGAATCCGCATTTTGTCGATTACTTCCCATGGAAACCGGGCATCACGATCGATTTCATGGGCAATAGGTCCGAGTTCCGCTTCTGAAAAGTCGCGTACAACTTTACGGACGATCTTGTGTTTCATGCATGGATTGAAATCCAAAACAGCACTCCCTGCGAAATGACTGAATATCCACTATACCAGTCGCCGGGTACAATGGAAAAAGATGATCATGCAGATTCCTCTCTGCTGCCGGCAGGCGCAGTTTTTCCATGAATCAGCGACCCAAACCCACATGTTTCCAGATTTCAGGTGAAAAGAAAATAAATTTTTTGATGAATTGCTGATCGATTGCCGTGGTTGGAGGTTAATCAAACCCGGAATTCAATCTGGATGCATCTAATAATTGGATTTTTGCAGGTTCTTGTACCAGATGATGGCATCTTTAAAGATATCAGGGGGACAGATCTTTTCGACCAGCTTTCCAAGGGGAACAGGTACCATTCGATAATTGGCCCCGTCACTTTGCACGATGGCGACATAGTTGCTTTTGTAAAAGATCCGACAGGCATGATCCCATTTTCTCTCTCCACGTCTTGATCCTTCGATAAGGACTTTCTGGCCATAATTCAACAGGTAGTTTATCTCATCCTGTGTTGAAGCAGAAAGATCGAAAAGCAGGCCCGAGAAAAGAAGGGCAGTGACAATCAACAGGGTCATTTTCTTCATGATTACCTTGTTTTAAAATGGCTGAAAGGTTCTCCTGGTTAACGCCAGAAAATCGTTTCTTCCCGTGCGGCAACACCTCAATCGACCCTCGATATTTGAGCAGAAGCCCTGTATCCAGGGAATCGATCCTTGCAGGGAATCGCTTCCGGGTTTTCTCCTGAAAGCAGAGCCCCGATATTGACTGAGGACGCAACAATTAATGTTCAGGACAGTCAATCCGGTATACCACGGGGAAAAAAGGATGACAACCGGAGAAATGTCAATTTGTTCGGTCTTTACCACATTGAAAAAAAAATCCTCGGTTTTTTGATGATGGCCCGGATAGTGAATAGCATAATGCCATCGAGCCCGTTTGGGTATCCGTTTTTCAAAATGCAAAAACTCACAATGCTTACTCGGGTTCGACCAACTATCGTTGCTGATTCTTATCAATCACAACTGGCTTGAAGGAGCACCATTTTTACCGTATCCTATACTCAAATACGAATCTCACCGGTGCAGGCAAAGACCAGCCGGAAACCCAGTTTGGAAGATGGAAACCACCATGAAAAAAGCCGCTTTTATCTGTTCCCTGACACTTCTTTTTATTATGAGTTCAACCGGGTATGCGATTGACTTTATCTGGAAAGACAGTACCGGTGCCGCGATATACGATTGTGGCGGTTTTGCCGTTGGCGGGCGGGCAAAAATAAAGGATCTGGGCGATGGGACCTTTCGGGCACAGGGTGTTAAAATCAACCGCGTTATCCGGGCAGATTCGGTTTTTCATGCCGCTCAGATTGTATGCGGCGAAAGACCGGAATTCGAATCGGCGCCACGGCAACAGAACGACGAATAACAACCTGTCTAAGTTGCTCTCTGCGACGGACCCGACTGATATAACCAGCCAACCAATACGCCCTCCTCCCTTAGGTCAGCCTTACGGTTCTGGTTCTGAAAACGATTGTGGTTACCACTCCCCCTGGTTTTGCATCGAGAGCCAGGGTTCCCGTGGTTCAAGCGCTTTACCTTCCTGAAGAATTTCAACGGAGATCTGATCTGGTGAGCGGATAAAAGCCATCCGTCCATCCCGCGGCGGTCGCAGAATCTGGACCCCTTTTTCCTGAAGTTTCTCACAGTATTCATAAATATTCCCGACACTGAACGCCAGGTGACCAAAGTTCCGTCCACCGGTGTACGGAACTTTTTCGTCCCAGTTATATGTCAGTTCGATCTCAGGCTCGTTTTCCGCTGTTGCCAGAAAAATCAGGGAAAATCTTCCTTCCGGATACTCATGTCTTCGAGTTTCGATCAGTCCCAACCTGTCAACGAAAAAATCCAACGCCTTATCCAGGTCAAAAACGCGAATCATTGTGTGTAAAAATTTCATCAGTTCTCCATCTTAAGGGTTAATGTTCCAGCTCGGCAGGTTTCAGGTAAACGCCATATTCTACCAATACACCATTAATGATGTCTTCGGCGACAATGTCATCGATCCCCAGAACTTTTGCCAGAAATTTTGGCGGATAAACGGGATTGTCATACGCATCCCGCGGGAATTTTTCTGCGATTGCCGGGTATTTCTCCCGAAAAAGTCTGACAGCACCCACGGTCAAGGCAACATTCTGAATATTCTGTTTTACCTCTGTAACTGGAATGTTTCTCTCACTGGCGATAATTTCCAGTAGCCGCTGAAGGTCATTGTCATCCTTAATAACCATTTCGACTCTCATCGCAGTGCTGATCATAATGTCATAAAAAATTCCAGCCGCTGTTTCTCTAGCTTCCTGGCTGGTATACCAGTCATCGGGGATGGTGTTGGCCATAGCCATGTATTCACTTTCTTCCATTTGAATCCTTCTTTATTACTGTTCAGCGTCCTGAATGATAAAAATGTGAAGACCTAAAAAGCATTTGACGATAAATCTATTTGCCGATAGCATTTTCAGGTACGATACTTGTAAGTATAAACAGGAAGAATGGAACCGTAAATCCCTTTTGTCTGACCTATCTCGATCAGACAGATGTATCATCAGGATTAATCGACAATGAGAGTGAACCCGGAAAAATTGTTTATACACAGGGCCATTTCACTGATCATGGTATTTACCGTCTGCTGGATGCTTCAGGGGTGCAAGGATACCGGAGCAACGCATGCGATGGCTGATCTTGAGACCTGCAAAATTTTGTTGGACAAACGGAACTGGTCGGAAGCCATCGATGCCTGCAATGACCTGGAAGATGATGAAGGAAAGCATCTGGCAGCAATTGCCTACATGGGACGATCCGGTCTGACCATGGCTACCATTCTGACAGCGTTGTCAGATTCGTCGAATACACCTACATCTTTGATCTTTGAACAAATTCCGGATACCGAAGCCAAACGCCTGGATTTTAAAATCGCGCTCCATAAAATCATGGGGGAGATCCAGACAAAGGATCAGAGTATGTATCTGGAGGCCATCCTTCTTTCCAGTCTGCTGATATTCAAGGAACTGAAAACACTGCTCGGGCTCACGCTGGTCAACGGAACCCTCGGGACCTGTGCCGGCGATCCGGCCAACATTGAAAACTGTGCATTCGCTCCTTCAATAACCGAAGTGTATAATGCGACCTATGACAAAAACGTTCCCGGCAAACTGGTTTTTGGGGGACTGGGCGCCTCTTTCTACCAGAGAATCGGGGGTGACCTGACAACAGACGCTTCAGTGACGGATACCACCCGGGACACCCTCTCCAAAATCACGTTGAGTCTGATCAACGACCCAAAATACGGCACCGTCAGCGTCGATGTGACCTATGATGTGACTGTCGACAGCGCCCGTATCGGCAGAAGCAGTCCATTGTACTACAATAAACTGGCCAGTGAGGCCTATGCCACTGCCGGGACGGTTGACCTCTCATCCTTGAATTTTTACAGCCGGATGGATACGGGAACCAATTTCTCCATCGTGGTATCACCCCTGCCAAGTATTACCTTTTGTAAAAACGACGGTATCACGCCACCTGTGGCATCTGACCTCATCATCAACGATTGTGAAATGCTGAGTTTTCTAGAAAACCCCGGTTTCTGAACCGATATGCTGAAAAAGGGTCTGACATTCTGGATAGTACTCTTACTGGTTACAACGATCCCTGGTGCCCTGAAGGCGGTTGAATACCGCCGCATCGGGCAGGACTATCGTTCCCTCGCCATGGGCAACACCGGTATCGCCAGTGCCAATAACAGCTCAGCCCTGTTTTACAACCCGGCTGCCATGGCAAACATCTTTACCTGGTGGGTGGATTTTCCCTTTATTCAGGCCACCTATTCAGAGGATGCCGAAGCTCTCTATAAAATGGCCCAGAATGGCTCGTTCAATCTTGATACCCAGCAGGAACAGATCGACTTCATGAACGATTTTATCGGCCAGCACCCCTATATCAAGATCGATGCCGGGACCAATCTCTTTATCAACATGGACAAAAAAGGACTGACCCTGGGAGCAAACTACACCTATGAAGCCACCCTGGACATCGAAGTCCGAAATCCCAGTCTTCCTGAGATTCATTCCTTTGCCAGGCTGGATCACATCCGGCAGACCGGGGTGTCTATTCCGGTGGGGCTGGGCAAACTGGTTCTGGGAATCAGTTACAAGGTGATTGAGCGCAAGGAACTGGATTTTACCTATGATTTGAACAATGCCCTGGCCAATGACGATTTCCCCACCCTGGATAAGGACGGAACCAAAGGATCCGGATCCGGCTATGATATTGGCTTTCTCTACCGAACAGCGTCCAAGTCCCGCATTATGATCGGTGGTGTCTGGCGAAAAAAAATTGACTTGCAGGACGCCACAGCCATTCCTGAGGAGTATGCGCTGGGAACTGCCATGATTCACGAATTCGGTGTTTTCAGGTTGGTGGCTGCCATGGATTATCGGGATATCACCAATCAACTGGGATCCGAAGGAGATAAAAGCTTCAACCGCCGCCTGCACTATGGACTTGAACTGGGCATTCTCCCGCTTTCCAAGAACACCAGCTGGTTGACACTGAGAACCGGTTATAACCAGGGATACCAGGCGACTGGCTACCTGGGCTTGACCGGGGTCGAACTCGCACTCGGTCACAGCCTGATTCTGGGATACACCAAGTATATCGAAGAGACCGGCGAATACGCAGGGCAAAAACCGAGTCCCCGGACGGTGGTTTATATCTCGTTCGGGTTCTAAGGGCAGCCTTTGAATTGAGAACACGTCTCTCCTGCATGGATTCACCACAGACATCAACAGCAGGTGAGCCGGCATCAGGGGACATGGCCCTTGTTCTCTGTCCACCGGAATGAGTCCCCGTGGTATCTGGCAGCCGCCTTGACTCGATCGTTGGATCAGCTTAAAATCAGCTAAAAAAAAGGAGAGACCAATGAAAAATAGACTTGTTTATTGTTTGCTGACGATTTTCACTGTCACCCTGTTCACTGCCTGCACACCCGCTTACCGGCTGCAGAGCGGGACATACAGGATGTCATTGAAACACGCTCCAACAGTGCCCAACGAAGCCCAGACAGTGATGGTCACTGTAGAAGACAGCCGGATTACGATTAAGAATCCTGCGAGCAACCGACTCCTGACGGGTCAGCTCGACGGGAACCGGTTTTCGGTCTCCAGCCGGGAAGACACGCAAAGTGTCGATTTTACGGGGGTTTTGTCTTCCGACAACCAGGTTGAGGGAACCGCAGTTCAGAAAGAGGGCGAAAAAACCCTTTTCAGCGGCACATTTTTGATGGTGCCTGTCAAGTGATGTCGGACAGCTCCCGTTTCAGGCGAAAAAATAGCGTTCCAGGCGCGTGATCGCTTCGTCGATATGCTCCATTGAATTGGCGTAGCTGATCCGGATAAACCCTTCGCCACCGGGACCAAAATCGATGCCCGGGGTCAGTGCGACGCCGGTCTTTTCCAGAATATCCATGGAGAGGGTGAGGGAGTCGATGTCCTTTTTTGGATAGCGCAGAAAAATGTAAAATGCGCCTACAGGACGATAACCAGGATCCAGACCACTTTCCACCAGCCGCTTTAACGCGAACTGTCGTCTTTCGTTGAACGCCTTCGCCATTTTAGCACATTCATCTTCCGCTTTCGAAATAGCCACCGCGCCGGCTTTCTGCACAAATTCCGAGGCTGAAATCATCATGTTCTGGTGGATTTTGGCCGCCACGCTGACCCAGGCCGGATTGATAATCATATATCCCAGCCGCCATCCGGTCATCGCATAATATTTTGAGAGCCCATTCAACACGATACAGTTGTCCGTATAGTTCAAGACTGAATAGATTTCCCCTTCGTATGTGAGATCAGCATAGATTTCGTCCGAAATAATCGGGATCCCCAGACCTGCCAGTTCCTTGAGACAGGAACGGGACAGGACGGTGCCGGTTGGATTCATGGGGGAGTTGATCAGGATGGCACGGGTTTTGGGGGTGATCGCTTTTTTAACCGCGTTGACATCCAATTCAAAATTATCTTCCAGGTGGATGTCAACCCGGACCGGATTAACACCTGCAATGATTGCCAGGTTGTCATAGCAGGCATAACAGAGATTGGTCATGATAATGTCTTCACCCGGTGGAACAAGCAGCCGAATCGCCATGTAGAGGAGAATGGAACTGCCGCTGGATGTTAAAATCTGACCGGGAGAGATGTTCAGCTGGTATTGACGGCGGTACTTATCCACCACCGCTTCCCGAAACGGCATGATCCCCTGGGTGTGCGTATAACGCGTTCTGGAATCCCGAATGGCCTGGATGGCAGCTTCAGAAATAATTGACGGCGTTGGAAAATCAGGTTCCCCGAATTCCAGGTGAATAATATCCCGTCCCTCTTTTTCGAGTTCTTCCGCTCTGGCAAATATCTCCATGGCCAGAAAAGAGCTGACATTTGAAAGATATGAGATCGGTTCTGTGGTCATCGTCTATATGGGTTATAGTTTTCTGATCGTATTAAGATTCTCGTCTATTTTTTCAATTTTTACGTCGATTTCAGCCAGCTCGGACCGGTTTTTTTCAATGACCTCGACTGGGGCTTTACTCAGAAAATCCGGTTTGTTCAGTTTACCGGCTATTTGAGCCTGCTTGGCCAGCAGTTTCGATTTCTCCTTTTCCAGGCGATTAATCTCCTGCTCGATATCGATGCTTTCAGACAGATTGATAAATACTTCAAAACCGCTGCCAACACCACCTGCAAGTCCTTCTTTATTTTGAAGGTGATCCTTGAGGTCGATCTTCTGAATACCCGCCAGCGCCCTCACGATATCCTGATATGCCACCAGGTTTCGGTTCAATTCAGCCTGGTCGCTGACACAGATAATATCGATCTTCTGGTTGGGTTTGATATTGTTTTCACCCCTGATATTGCGAATGACACTGATCAGTTCAACCAGCAGTTCCGCATCGGCAACGGATGCAACCTTAGTGGCAGATGCCTCCGGAAAAGCAGCCAGCATTATTGTCCCCTCGGTTCCCGGCAGATGCTGCCAGAGTTCTTCGGTGACGAACGGCATGATAGGATGGAGCAGACGCAGACTCTTTTCCAGGACATGGAAAAGAACAGAAAGCGCCGCTGTCTGGGCTGTTTCCCCCAGTTTAGTAAAAAGCACGGGTTTAATGATTTCCAGATACCAGTCGCAGAACTCGTGCCACACGAACGCATAGGCAGATTTGGCGGCTTCGTTAAAGCGATAATCTGCCAGATAGCGATTTACGTCAGCAACTGCCTGGTTGAGGCGGCTCAGAATCCATCGGTCAAAGATCCCGGGTTCAACGACTTCCAGGGGCAATGGCTCGCCGATTCGCTCTATGTGGCTCAGGGTAAAACGGGTAGCATTCCAGATCTTATTGATAAAATTCCGATTCCCCTCAATTATTTTCTCCGGAAGCTTGATGTCACGTCCCATGACCGTCAGACTGGTCAAGGTAAACCGCATGGCATCGGCTCCGTATTTTTCCACAATATCCAGAGGGTCAATCACGTTGCCGCGTGTCTTGGACATTTTTTCCCCATTCTCATCCCTGACCAGGCCGTGCAGAAATACTTCTGGAAACGGCACCTCCCCGGTAAGCTTGATGCCGAGCATCACCATTCTGGCCACCCAGAAAAACAGGATATCATAACCGGTGATCAGCGTGGAGTTGGGATAAAAATCTTCCAGGTCTTTGGTTTTTTCCGGCCAGCCCATGGTTGAGAAAGGAAACAGACCTGAACTGTACCAGGTGTCCAGCACATCGGTTTCCTGAGTCAGATGGGTGGATTGGCATTCCGGACAGGTGGTTACGTCCGGATCTTCCGATACAATAATGTGCCCACAGTCATCACAATACCAGGCCGGAATGCGATGCCCCCACCAGAGCTGGCGGGAGAGACACCAGTCCTGGATGTTGTTCATCCATTCAAAAAACACCTTTGCCTGGCTTTCCGGGACAAACCGAAGTTTTCCCTCATCGACAGCCTGGAGAGAGGCTTTTGCCATGTCGGTCATCCTGCAGAACCACTGGGTTGATAAACGGGGTTCAACCACGGTCTTACAGCGCTGACAATGCCCGACGGAGTGCGGGTGTTTATCTGTTTTCCGAAAAACCCCCTCCGCCTTCAAGGTCTCAACGATCTGCTTCCTGGCTTCGAATCGATCCAGTCCCTGCAGCGGTGGATATACATCATTAATGACCGCGTTTTCGGTGAATATGTTCACCGAAGGCAGATTGTGACGCTGCCCCATTTGAAAGTCGTTGGGATCATGTGCCGGCGTCACCTTGACGGCACCGGTCCCGAATTCCGTCTCTACAAATTCATCGGCAATCACGGGAATGATTCGGTTTACCAGTGGCAGTCGTACATTCTGACCAATATACCGGCTGAATCGGGGATCGTCCGGATTAACAGCCACTGCCGTATCACCCAGCATGGTTTCCGGCCGGGTCGTGGCCACGATGATTTCCCCCTCTCCGTTTTCCAGAGGATACGCAATATAGGTCAGGAACCCATCCTGATCTTCGTGATCCACTTCCAGGTCCGACAGGGCTGTCTTGTCGTGGGGACACCAGTTGATAATGTACTCACCCCGGTAGATCAACCCTTCATTATAGAGGTCGACAAAGCTTTTTTTGACCGCTCTGGAGAGTCCTTCATCCAGGGTAAACCGTTCTCTCTCCCAGTCGCAGGAAGCTCCCAGTCGTCGCAGCTGCTTAAAAATGGTACTTCCGGACTGCTCTTTCCATTTCCAGATCTCCTCGACAAATTTTTCCTGCCCGAGCACCTCTCTTTCAATCCCTTTTTTCCTCAGCTCCCTTTCCACGACCATCTGGGTAGCAATACCAGCATGATCCGTACCGGGCAGCCAGAGCGTCTTGAAGCCCTGCATGCGTTTCCAGCGAATCAGAACATCCTGCAGGGTGTTCACCAGAGCATGTCCGATGTGCAAAGACCCCGTCACATTGGGTGGGGGAATGACGATCGTATAGGATTGATCCGATTGTTGAGAGTCCGGGGAAAAGCGTTTTTCAGATTCCCATCGCTCATACCATTTGCTTTCGATTTCCTGGGGCTGGTAATTGTCCATGATCCTGTCAGTTTTGGTTCAGGGTTTAAAAAATTCGGATTTTGAGGAGGCACCCGCTATCTTTGTTCAATTGTGACTATTCACCACTTATCTATTCTATAGCCGTCAGATCGAGGACCAGTATGTTATTGAGCGGATTGGGAGTGGTTAAGTATCGCCAGGATGGCGATACTTAACCACCGCCCTCGGAGGCAGACATGGATGTCTGCCGAGAATGAGTTCAATAACATACTGGTCCTCGATCTGACGGTTGAATATGAGCTGAATAGTTACGCTCAATTTTGTCCCGGATGACTGAGTGTTTTTTTCCAGGAGGCTTCAAGGTCGACAACGCGTTCATTGATGATCACACCATCCCCAAAAGAGATTTTGACGACCGGTTTCTGGGTGACTGCTCCGATCAGATAGCAACTGCTGTCTGCCATGAGTTTTTCAAAACGCTGCCGGTTATCGGGATTGATCGTTAGCACAAACCGACTCTGACTTTCACTGAACAGAAACCGATCCTTTTTCAATGCCGCTTTTTCAGCAGCAGCCGCCAGATTGAGATCCAGACCCAGTTTGCCGCCGATCGCCTTTTCGACCGCAGCAACAGCCAGTCCACCGTCTGAGCAGTCGTGATTGCTGCGGATCAGCCCCTCCTGCGTCGCCTGGGAAATCTTTTCATAGCGGGTTTTTGCCGTTTTCAGATCAACCCGGGGTACGACGCCCCCGAGCTGGTTCAACGCTGCATAGTACTCAGATCCACCGCACTCGTCAAAGGTGTCACCGACCAGATAAACCAGGTCCCCGTCACATTTGAGGTCAGATGTGACACATTTCCGGACATCGGCTATTTTCCCCACGGTTGAAAACAGCAGGGTCGGTAAAATGGAGATTTTTTGTCCATCCAGGTTGGCGTCGTTCTTCATACTGTCTTTGCCGGAGATACAGGGCACCCCGAATCCCAGGCAGTAATCATAAATTGCCTTGCAGGCCCTGACCAGTTGGGCCAGTTTGTAGGTACCGTCCGGTGTATGGGCGGACTGTACCGGATCCGGCCAACAGAAGTTGTCCAATCCGGCCATCTGTTCCAGGCTGCCCCCCACCGCGATGATGTTCCGAATGGCTTCATCTATGGCGCAGGCAACCATGTGATACGTGTCCAGGACCGAATACTTGGGGCAGATGCCATTGGCGATGGCAATTCCCTCCATGGAACCCAATACCGGTCTGATAACCCCTGCATCCGACGGGCCGTCGTTTTCTGCCCCTACCAGCGGCTTGATCACACTGCCACCCTGGACTTCATGATCATACTGACGAATGACTGACTCCTTGGAGCAGATGTTGGGTCTTGCCAGCAGAGCGTGCAGCATTTTTCCGTAGTCAGCCGGCTCAGGATGCTCGATCGTCTCCTGAAGCGGCGGGATCCACTCTGCAACCAGGTCCATGGCCGGCAGACCATCATGCATAAACGCCATTTCCAGCTGTGCCACCAGCTCGTCCTTATAGTAGCATTCAAAATAACCGGAATCCGTGAACTCGCCCAATACCGTCGATTCTACCTGCATCTGCTCAGACAGTTCCAGAAAACGGGCAACTTTATCGGGTGGCACAGAGACGGTCATCCGCTCCTGGGCCTCTGAGATTAATATTTCCCACGGCTGCAGCCCTTCATATTTGAGGGGTGCCCGATCAAGATGCAGGCGGCATCCACCACTGAACTGCGCCATCTCTCCCACGGAAGAGGATAACCCACCGGCACCGTTGTCGGTAATGCAGGTATAAAGATTCTCCTTTTTTGCTTCCCAGAGAAA
>JAHJRI010000008.1 GCA_018830885.1 bacterium
CAAGCCTGATCGGAAATGTCGTTGATCCGCTCTTCGATCTCCTCTCGCGACGGATAGTTCTGTTCTCCGGCGATCACGCCCACCGAGTGAATAGGCCGGGTGTTGCTGATCACCTTAATCTCCATATTACCATACTGAGAGAGGACCCTTATGGCCTCAGTAGGTTCCATCGCAACTACCATATGTCCTCGGCCCTTGGGGATCAGTGGCGAACTGCATTCCTCGACCGAGACCCTGAGGTGACTCATGACCGAGCCACCCCGTTGCGATGCGCCGAATGTTTCACCGATAGTGATGAAGTAATTTTTCCTAGATAACATGTTCCCGAGAATCCGGGAAGCAGTCACGTTTCCCTGCCCGCCGACGCCGGTAATGATCAGGTTGTATGGATCTACTTTTAAAACAGGTGTTGTCATGTAACCTCCTTGCTTTCAATAGCACCGACCGGGCAAACCGCGGTGCAAACCCCGCAACCCACACAGATGGCGTCGTCAATTCTGGAAACCTTGTTCTCCCAGTCCCAAACAAGGCCGGGACACCTGAAAATACGGGTACAGAAACGGTTACAACCGCAATCCTCCCCGATGCATTTCGATTCGTCAACCTTCATGTCAAACCATCTGGTTGCTTTTTTCTCCGGACTCAGGGCGCAAATCTGTCTCATTACCAGCACCTTGACCCCTCCCTTCATTTGTATCAACTCAAAGATGGTTTTCTGAGTTTCTTCGAAATCGAATGGATCTACTACTCGAACGGTTGCACCGATGGATTTACAGATGGATTCGATGTTAAGCTGCTGAGCTTCCCCTCCCCGGGCGTCTTTCTCAGTCCCCGGGTGTGGTTGGAATCCCGTCATGGCGGTACCACCATTGTCCAGGACGACCAGCGTGATATTGGACTTGTGGTGCACTGCATTCACCAGCCCCGGTAACACTGCATGGTAAAACGTAGAGTCTCCGCAAACCGCAAAAACAGGTTGATCCATCCCGAACTGACCCAGTTTTCCGAATCCGCTGGCCACGCCGGTACCGGAGCCCATGGCATGAATTGTTTTCAGTGTATTGAAACCGGTCGGTAGAGCGGCCATGGAATAACAACCGATATCACCACAGACAAAACCCTCTTTGGCATCCATTTTCAAGGCCTGTGAAATATGCCAAAAAGACGCCCGGTGGGGACAGCCCGCACAGAAGGTGGTTTCCCGCGCAGGTGATCCCAGAGATACGTGGGCGTTAGCCTTTTCAGTATATTCGGGTGTCAGTCCGATATAATCCATCTTCATTATGCCACACAAGGCACCAATAACGATATCGGGGTTTATCTCGCCGGTGGTGGGGATGTGTCCGTCCCGCTTCCCATGAATTTTTTTAATGCCGATTTGCTCTGCCAATTCAAACGCGAGGATTTTGACGTCCTCCTCGATGAATGGCAGAACCTCTTCCACGATCAACACCCTGTCTGTCATCCGTAGGTGCTTTTCGATAAGCTTTGGTGGCAAAGGCCAGGTGGTTCCCAGCTTCAGGATACCCACCCGGTCCTGCAAACCCAGCGCTTTAATAGCCTCCTTGCTATACAGGTTGCAGACCGAGCTGGTTATGATCATCAACTCAGGGTTTTCCGGTCCACTGTATGTGTTGAACGGGGAGGTTTCAAACATCTCTATAGCCTTCTGAATTTTCTGTTGCTGCAAACTGTGTTTATAGTTGACCGGCATACTAATAACCGGACCGGTGTCCGGGTCAAGCCTTAAACCGTCATGTTTAAATTCTGCTTTGTGATCAATAGCCGGCAGGTCGCCAAACGTAATGTTGCCACTGGCATGTGATAGCCTTGTGACGCTACGGATCATCACCGGTGTCTTGAGTGCTTCCGAAAGTTCGAATCCCCACGTGGTGATGTCTTTGGCTTCCTGGAAGTTACCCGGTTCCAACAGGGGGATTTCCAGCATACTGGAAAAATGACGGCTGTCGCCTTCATTGGCGCTTGAAAGCGCTCCTGGATCTTCACAAGTCAGGACTACCATTCCGCCTCTGGTTCCCGAACCGGCTAGGTGTAGGAAAAAATCGGAGGCCACGTTAACACCATTTTGCTTTAACACACACAATGATCTTAATTTAGCAAATGATCCGGCAGCTGCCACTTCCATGGCTACTTTTTCGTTGGTGGACCATTCCACATAGAGGTTACGTTCTTTTGAGACTTTAGCCAAGGATTCCACGATCTCAGACGAAGGAGTCCCCGGATATCCTGCCACGACCGCAACTCCGGCTTCCAAAGCGCCCCGGGCAAATGCTTCGTTGCCCATTACTAAATAGCGGCGATCTGATTTTGGTACTGCAATAGATTTCATGTTACCTCCTGATTCATTATTTTAAGTGCTCTTTTTTTCTTGTTTCCGGCACCCAACGTCAGATGTTCCAAACTTTCAGCCGGAAATTCGTCCAGTATCAGAAAACCAGCTTCTACAGCTTGGTTGACTAATTCCTCTCCTTTATCGGTTCTAATGATCAATGTGTTCCATTCAGATTTGCCTTCGAAAGCTCCCACGGACAGGTCTGCCCATTCCGCCGTCAAATCCGGACAGACCGAACAGCCGTTGGGGATCAAGGTCCTGACTTCGGAGAGGGGCAACTCGGTTTGGCCATTGTTGGTTTTGACCACGAACACTTCGGCCGGTGGCGGAGGAACGTCCATCCCTGTAATAGTGGCAGGGTCCAGTTTGCCAGAGAGGTATTCCAGGATCTTTCGGGTATCCAGGGCCCAGGTACAGAAGAGACCAATAGTAAACGATACAGGGTCGGTGAAATCTGTTTTCTCCAGCGGATTGGCCCGTATCTGCGCGACGCCGGTCAGTTGACAGGCGGTGCCCACTACACCCAGGTTTTGTCGGCCTTGCATTGCAGCCTCGTTGACCACAGATGTTGTGTGGGCTGCCGCGTATTTTGTTGAGGCACATTTCAACACGTCCCCGGCATTTTCCACTATCTTGGGAACCGGAATCAGGCCTTCGACATCGGTCAGCACGGCTCCTTCGATGGTCCCGTTTTCCAATGCAAAGGATATCAGGGCGGAAACCGTACCCCCATTCTGAAATAGGCCTCCATTAACATTTTTGCCAGCTTTTGAGGTAACTATTTTAATATAAGTACCCAGTACATTCTCCTGATACGGTTGACTGAAGTAGTTCTGGGACAGTTTTTCGAAGTCGATTCCGGTTTTGGGACACTGCGCGTAACAACGTCCTTTTTCCAGGTCACAATTAAAGACCGGGATTACCTTGCCGGTGTGTACCTTAAAATAGGGACAGATACCGACACAAGCACCGCAGGTCGAGCACAGGTCCTTGCTAAAGACCTGCTCGGAAAGTTCCTTGAATCCTCCTGTTTGCATAGGTTCCTCCTTGGTTCAGATTAACAATTGATAATTAATTGTTGAATATTGATTGTGTTTTTCTTGTCCCCAGCGGACTTTAGTCCTGCAAATACCGTATGTTCTGTCCCAAGACAAAAATGGCATTTGCAAAGCATTAAACATGCTAGAAAGTCAGCAACAATGTGCTTTGTTAAGGATGTGTCATACCGGCAAAAGCTATGTATGTAAAAATATGGTATAATATAGGCTCCAGAAAAGGATTGATAACATCCCTTTTCCAGTCACGGCACTCTCTGGCTAACTGGTATACTGAACAAAAAGATGTGATCTCAGTATACCGGCAGAGTATTAATAACCCTTGATTGAGGCAAAGCGATCTCTGTGAAACCCGGCGTCGCCGAAGGTCAATTCAGCGGCTCGCGCATGTTTCATGTATAGTCCAACGTCCTCCTCATCGGACATCCCGATACCACCGTGCATTTGCACAGCTTCATTGGTTGCCAGGATATAGGCGTCCGAACAGCGGGCTTTGGCAACTGAGATTAATGCAGCAGCATGGTCAGTCTTCTCATCATAGCCTCTGGCGGCAGCCATTACAGCCGACCGGGCAAGCTCAATTTCCATAAAAATTCTGGCAGCGCGATGTTGAAGGCACTGGAAGCTCCCGATGGTGACATCAAATTGGATGCGCTCTTTCAAATAAGTAAGCGTGCGTTCGAAAACGGCGCTCATCCCACCTAGCATTTCCCCGCAGAGGGTAATCGTGGCCATGTCGATCACTTTACTTAATATTTTTCCACCTTTATTCACCTGCCCCAGGATATTGGCTTCTGAGACCGAAACGTTTTCAAGGCGAACCAAAGCAACGTTTCGGGAGTCTACCCGGTGTTGTCGGGTTATAGACACTCCAGGCGCTTCCGTTGGAACTAGAAAGAGGGTTAACCCGTCGCTGTCACCACTCTGTCCAGATGTTCCAGCTGAGACGATGACGGCATCCGCTCCCCAGCCTCCCAGCACCTGGGATTTTTCGCCATTTAATATATAGCCGACATCCGTCCTTTCGGCAGAGGTTTTGACCTGTGCAATGTTGTAACGGCCCTTTTTTTCCTGATAAGCAACGGCGACAACCTTTTTAACCTCGATAATCGAATCGAGCCACTCGTTCATGAGTGTTTCATTTTCACTCAGTGCGATCAGTTGTCCGGCCAGAATTACCGACGGAATAATCGGTTCCGGTGCTAGTCCGGCGCCGATGGCTTCCATGACGACAACCATGTCGGCCATTCCCATGCCCATCCCGCCCAGATTTTCCGGGAACAGGATCGCGGTCCAGTCCAGTTTTGCCATCTGTTTAAAGACTGCCTTATCGTATCCCAATGACTCCGGGTCATCCCTGAGTTCGCGCATCCGTGCAACGGGTGAAGCCTTCTTAATGAAGTTCCGGGCCGATTGGTCCAGCATTTTCTGTTCATCTGTCAGTACGAGTTCCATATGTTTTCTCCTGAGTCTGTGTCGAGTTTAATCGTTGGTCGAGACCTTTATTTGGTCGGAAGTCCCAGCACTGCTTTGGCGATTATATTCAGCTGAATTTCGGATGTACCACCCTCGATCGTATTTCCCCGGGATCTGAGCCAGTTTCGCGTCAGCTGCAGTTCATCCTTCAAGAAGCCGTCCCCCTCCCAACCGAGAGATTCGGGGCCCAGGATCGACAGAAACAGCTCAAACCGTCGCTGGTTAAGTTCCGTCCCATAAATTTTGAACATGGATGATTCCGGACCGGGGTTGTGCCCGGCCTTCATGTTGTCAAAATTCCGCTGAACGGTTAAATCGAAACAGGTCTCATCCATCTGGATCTGCACCATTCGGTCTCGTATTGATGAATCTGCAAGCTTGCCGTCTTTCAGGCCAATATAGAGCGTAGCATTATCTTTCAGTGATTTTGCCTCCTTTGCGGGAGATTTGGTGCTGCCGAAAACATCGGCAATCATAATCCGTTCATGACCAAGCAAGGCCTTGGCAACTCCCCATCCCTTGTTTTGTTCGCCTAGGATATGTTTTTTTGCGGCTCTAACGTTATCGAAAAAGACTTCACAGAACGGGCTTTCTCCACTGATCAGTTTGATTGGTCGGACATTCACGCCGGGTTGATCCATATCCATCAGGATGAATGTAATGCCTGCCTGTTTTTTGACCTCCCAGTCAGTGCGACCAATTAAAAAAATCCAGTCGGACAGGTCACCGTAACTGGTCCAGGTTTTCTGGCCGCTGATAATATATCCGTCACCGTCGTCCGTCAGTGAAGTCTGAACGTTCGCAAGGTCAGAACCTGCGTTGGGCTCGGAGTACCCCTGGCACCACCTGACTTCACCGCTGCAGATTTTCGGTAAAAAATATTCCTTCTGTTCATCCGTTCCATACTGGAGAATAGTCGGTCCGATCATGGTAATGCCGAAGCCGGTTAGAGGACGAGGCAGTTCCAGTCGTTCCAGTTCCTCGGTCAGGATCTTGTTTTCTGCCTTGCTAAGGCCGCCTCCGCCATACTCTTGCGGCCATGTTGGAACCGTCCATCCCTTTGCCGCCATCATCTCCATCCAGAATTTGGAATCAGGAAACGGTAGTGGTGATTTCTTGCCACCCCAATATATCGCTTTGGGGTCGCTGGCTTTACCTTTTAAAGACTCAGGAGCACTTTCCTCGAGCCATGATCGAACAGATTTTCGGAATTCCTCTAGCTCTTTCATCACTTTTTCCTCAGCTGAATTTATCGTTGGTTGCAAAGCGCCATGAAGCTAAGCAGCTGTTGCTTCCCTGAGACCGTTTTAAAATAAAGATAGCCCCTTAAAAGGGGCTATTACACTAACCCCCTAAAGGGGGTTGACCAGAAGGCTTCTGAATAAATTGGGTTTTCGATTTATTCGGAGGTCTTGATTTGCGAGCAGGCATGGTAAGAACGAGTTTAGTGCTTCAGGTAAATCTATTCCGGATTGTTTCAAAATGAATCTTTAACCAAAAGAGATTCATTCCATCAGTATTAGTGATCAAGCAGACTCTGCTGTTCAAATACATTAACCAAGGACAAGGATGCCAAGTATTTTTTGACTACTGAGTAAGGATTATTCTTACCTTCTCTAATCTGTCTGATAGCCAGGTTCAATTCGTTGTTTTGGATCCAGTTTTCTTTAATAATATCTACAATTTCCTTGCTGGCTAACCCCACTAATTCCTCGCGGACTCGCTCATCCAGCCATGAATCGCTTCGATTTTGATGTTGCAGTAGCTCCATAGTTTTTTCGACGACTGTATTGATCCCCTCACCTTTGGTAGCAATCGTTTCGACAATGGGTGGTTTCTCTTTTTTCATCCCTAGTTCAAGCATCCACTGGATATCGGCCGCTACCTGGTCGGCGCCGTCAATGTCAGCTTTATTGACGACAAACAGGTCGGCGATCTCCATCACCCCAGCCTTGATAGCCTGGATACTATCTCCCTGTCCCGGAATGCAGACTACAATCACCAGATCAGCTGTTCGAACCACCTCCACCTCGTCCTGACCAACTCCCACGGTCTCGATTAAAATGTAATCCTTGCCGAAAGCATCCATAATCTTGGCCACGTCTCGAACTGATTGGTTAAGCCCCCCTAGAGCTCCCCGGGTGGCCATGGACCTTACAAACACGTCAGACAGATCGCTGACACCGGTCATACGGACCCGGTCACCCAGAATGGCGCCACCTGAAAAAGGGCTGGATGGGTCTACTGCAATTATACCGACCTTTTTTTGTTTAGCTACCAGTAAGTGGGCAATCTGACCGGTCAAGGTGCTCTTACCAGAACCCGGTGATCCGGTAATACCAACTAATCGAGCAGATCCGGTCAAAGGATAAATTTTTTGCATCGCATCTATCCATCCCGGCACTCGATTTTCCACTCGGGTGATTAGCCGAGACAAAGCCAAGACCGATCCCCCTTGTAGCTCACTAATCAATTCATCCCACGTTTTAGGCATTTTATAGGTGTATGGCAGCTAAATTTTAACGGATTGTTTTTATTTTCATTTAATTACCGGAGTCGTTTTCCAGTAAAGCAAATTCAACCCTTTGAATCAGGTAATCTATCAGGCCACTTTTAAGCAGTTCTTCACCAGCAATGATTTCGTTTGTACCGGATATATTCTGGACCGCTGGGGGCGAAAACCATTGCTGACAAACGGATTGATACTTTAAGAAATCAGCGACAGCGGCGGGTTTTACCTCAACAGTCTGCACTTGGTTACTGGTCTCCCGAGTCTTAATTGTCTTTTTGGGTCAGGTCCGCCAGTTCAAATTGGTCTCCAGTGTAACGAATACTCGCGACGATGGTTTCAACAATGGCTCACGTGCTGCCCTACTGGGAAAATCGAATATCTTTCGCTTTTATTGTCTTATCTCAGTTCTTGTTTAACAGCGTCGATAAATTCAGTGGTTTTGGCTCTGCCGCCCTGGTCGGGAGTTAATACGTGGCCTTTTGCGTACACCGCCGCCATTGCTTTTTCCACCCTTGATGCTTCATCTTTAAATCCCAAATAGTCCAGCATCATGGTGGCAGAGAGCAGGGTGGCCGTCGGATTGATGATATTCTGGCCGACAATGTCAGGTGCGGTTCCATGCACCGGTTCAAAATATGCGTAGTCATGCCCAAAATTCCCGGATGGTGCCAGTCCCAAACCACCAACCAGACCAGCGCACTCGTCTGACAGTATATCTCCGTATAGATTGGGAAGCAGAACCACATCAAAACTTTTAGGTGCTACCACAAATTGATGCGCCAAGTTGTCGATGAGGATAGTCTCACATTTAATGTCGGGAAAATCCTTTCCAACCTCGCCGGCTACTTCCATGAACAAGCCATCGGATTTGGGCATCATGTTGTATTTAGATGAGATCGTCACTTTGCCTTGGTAACCTTTGCACTTTCTTCGCTGTGCAAGTTCAAAAGCGAATTTAGCCACCTGTTTGGTCCGTTCTTCTGTGATCACTTTGATCGCGAACTTACCTTTTCCCAGATCCTCAAGTTTCTTCTTATGAAGTCGGCTGATCATATTCAGCGGTGCCAGATCCTCAACGTCACCTTCTGCCATCAGGTACATGTCCTCCAGGTTTTCACGCACGATGACAAAGTCGATACCACTCGGGTCGGCTAGGTTGCTATGATAACCGGGAATCCATTTGCTCGGGCGTACGTTGGCATAAGTTTGCTTTCCCCAGCGTAGGTGAAGCAGTGCAAAGGTGGCTTTGCTGCTGGCCGAACCGAAAAAAGTGGTATCGGCAGAATCGATCATCTCCTTTGCTTCATCCGGAAAGGTCGATCCGTACTTCTCTTCGCCGGGTTCACCCACCGGCGGATAGATCCAGTCAATGCCCAGGTTTAAAGAGTCAATTAATTCGATAACAGGTTTTACGGCTTCCGGAGAAGCGTCGTCACCCTCAATGACTGCTACGGTCTTATTGCTCATTTCCTTTTCCCAGTATTTGATTCTGACTTTCAGTTTATAAAATAAGTGATATGTGAATTATTTTGATGTCTGAAACTCATTTCTGCAATATTCAAACCGTTGGATTGTTGCAGATTCATTTTCTTGCTTACGTGGCGTAAATCGCTACCATGGCTCCGCCAACTGTCCTTGGCGCTGAAACTCGTCTGTATAGCCGGCTTCTATAAGAACTCTGCTCATTGATAATCGAAACGTTATGTTTGATTCAGAAAACAAAATGAACATTAAAGCCTTTATAATTTTACAGCCAGAACAGCCTCCTTTACGCGAAAAAAACAGATCTGGTGAACGGCTGATGTGCTTCCCAAACAGCTGATGTAAGATGATGCTTTGCCTGATAAGCTTCACGAAATAAGCATAAATCTGGTGGGCCTTGAGATCTAACATTCTTTTTTGTAAATTAATGATGTATATTAGAAAATATTTTGATGATCGGTTATTTGTTGCAGCAACCAGAACATGATCCACCTCGTTTATCTGAAATTCCGTACGAGATTATGTATGTTCCTTTAGAAGACGCTACTTGGGATATGCACGGAAGTTCGGATCTTGCGGAATATAAATTCCAAAGATTTTTTGAGACCGTGGCCTCCAAAAAAGGTGGCTTACATTCTGAATCCCCCGACCTGCTTTTATTTCATCAAAAACCCATAGGTCAAAGCAGTATAATTCTTATAAGAAACAAAACAACTTGTTATGTAATATTAGTTAATTGTGAAATTAACACTCCTGAGAATATTCCCAGAAAATATTACGGTTGTTGTTTCTCTCATTTAACAATGGGTACGCCCATAGTTTTGCTAACCGGACATTGGCAAGATCAACGTAGAATTCAACTCCATTTATCATTTTCCTGCCATTTTCAAAATCGTGAATATAAATTATTGGCTTTGAAAATTTATAATCTATTATGTCATTACACTGAAAAAAGTTGACAAAATGTTAGAAAAAAGAGACTAATTGACCGATTCATAGTATTTATTAAAATAATCACGAAAAAGGTTACCACAATGATTGGCAAACAGTTTCGCTTTGGATTGTGCAGTTCAACACAATCGCTGGTTAAACAGGTTAAAGAAATGGTCGTCGAGTATAACATCAATCTTGAGGTCTCCTTCAGTTCAATGGATTATGCCATCGCCGATGCTAAACGGATGGAGGCGGACGGCGTTGAGCTTATTATGGCGGGGAATATTACAGGTGCGATTCTGATGGAACATGTCCGCATTCCGGTGGTTATATTCTCGTTTAAGCAATACGACACGATGGAGAATATTGCCAAGGCCGTAGAAAAGGGGAAAAAAATTATTGTTCCGGTCCTGAATCAGAAGATTCCCAGTCCAGCCTCGTTGGCTAATTTGCTGGGTGTGGAGATCAAGCATGAAGTGTACTACAATATTGAAAGTCTCCGCAGGATGTTAGACAAAGCCAAAGAAGAGGGATTTGAACTGGTGTATGGAGGTGGATATATCACTGAGTATGCCCGACAGATCGGTTTACAGACTATTGACTTTTTCCGTTCGGAATCGTCGGTACGGGAAACAATCAAATCAGCTCTGTCCATTGGGCGTGCTGGCCGGCAGGCCATTGAAAAATCCCATCGCTATCGGCTAATCCTTGATTCCGCTTCCGAAGGTGTGATTGCTGTTGATAAATCTGGAAAGATTACGGCCATCAACCGAACGGCCTGCGAGCTGTTGGATCTCGAAGAAAAGGTTGTGACCGACAACCCCATCCAGAACATCCTGCCAAAAACCGCTATGACAAAAGCATTATCAACAAGCAGACAGATTACCGACAGTATTGAAAAACACAAGAGCAAAACTTTTGTCTGGAATCATAAACCTTTTGATGTAGCGGGTGATGTTGCTGGTTGTGTGTCCACATTCAGCGAAATTTCTGCGGTGATGCGATCGGAAAACAAGATTCGGCAAATCCTTAGTAAAGGGCATGTTGCGCGATATGTGGTGGAAGATATTCTGCATCAGAGCGAGATTATGAAAGAAACCATCAACGACGCTCGCCAGTATGCCAAAACCAATTCCAATCTGTTGATCACAGGTGAAACTGGTACCGGCAAGGAATTAATGGCTCAGAGCATTCACAATCTCAGCATCCGGAAGAAACTTCCATTCATATCTATGAACTGCGCAGCGCTGCCTATTGAGCTTTTAGAAAGCGAATTGTTCGGATATGAGGAGGGGGCTTTTACCGGTAGCCGTAGGGGCGGGAAACCCGGTCTGTTTGAGTTGGCCCATAAAGGTACTATATTTTTAGATGAGATCGGGGAAACATCAGAAAAACTCCAGGTCGGGCTGCTGCGCGTGCTGCAGGAAAGAGAAATCATGCGGCTCGGTGGCGATCGCTTGATTAACATTGATGTTCGTATTATCGCGGCCTCAAACCGGGATTTGGCAAAAGAAGTTCGCAACGGCAATTTTCGCAGAGATCTTTTTTATCGCTTGAATATTCTTCGAATACACATACCACCGCTTCGTGACAGAGTAGAGGACATCCCGATTCTGCTGGAGGTTTTCATCCGGTCATATTCAGGCAGGAATGTATTGCCTTTTAAGATCCCGGAATTCCATTTGGAACAGTTGAAAGCTTATCCCTGGCCGGGAAATGTGCGGCAGCTCCAGAATTTCACGGAACGGCTGGTTCTGCTGTCCCAATCCAAGTTTAGCCGGAAAGTTTTTGAAAAGATATACCGGGAACTGGTCGACCACCATGTCGAAACCCTTTATACCCCATCAATGGCAGAAGAAAAGCCAATATCACAGCCAAACGAAAATTCCCAATTTTCAGAAAAACCGGACAACGACGGTGTAGACCATGAGAAAAAATGGGATCAGTTGAAACTGGAAAGTGAAAAAGAAATTCTGCAGACAGCACTTGAGAAAGCTCACTATTCAAAAAACAAGGCTGCCAAGAATCTGGGTATAAGTCGAAGTACGCTATGGGCGAGAATGAAAAAAACCGGACTGGCATAATTGCTGCGATTTGATGAAACAGCTATCTGATAGTTTACCAATATTTTTTTCTTTTTTTGCATTTATGCAGGTTTTCTCCAAGCTGTTTAATCGGCCCGGTATGTCGAACTCGATTGTAAACGTTAGCAGTCTGTTGTATTAACCATCATATACCAAACAGAGAACAATCAGTGGAGAGGATAAAGAAACGCTTGTGGTTTTTTGGGGATGATACCAATCCTGCTGTGATTTGCTTGAGGGTCTGTGCCACGTTAACGAGGTGAATAATATACCCATCAATTTGAACTTCGCGAGTTCCTGTGCGAATGTCAAGTGTTAAGACCTCGAGGTTGCAGCGAAGGTGATCAAACACCAGAAGATTCACAAGCAAGTGAAAATGATTGTAACACCGACTTCTTCAGGAGTTTATCAGAAAGCTGTCGAGAAAGGCGTTCTCGATACGCTGACCGGAGTCGGTGCTTTGATTCAAGGACCTTCATGCGGAAGCTGTTTTTGGGTAATCGGCAAGATACTGCACCCCGACGGGCTTTGAAAATATCTCACCGGGGCTGAAGGAGCCCATCGGACCTTAGTAGCAGACAGTTTTACCTGGTGCCAAGTTTCTCCTTAAGTACTGCAAGGATGCCCCCTTTATCGATCATGTCGATCATATCTTCGGTATAGGATATTGCGTCCAGCTCCGTGTTTTTCGTCACATTTTTGACCTTAGAAGCCTTCAGATCCAACTCCAGTTCATCTCCCTCATCAAAAGCATCTGAAATCCCGGGGCATGCCACTGCCGGCAGGGCGAGGGCCACCGCATTACGGAAGAAAATACGACCGAAAGATTCTGCCACTACAGCTGCGACTCCCAGCAGTTTGACATTTTCAGCCGCTTGTTCGCGACTGGAGCCACAACCCCAGTTTTTCCCTGCTATAATTACATCTCCTTCCTTGACCTGGTCTACAAACTCGGGTCTGTTGTGAATAATCCTGGTTCTTCGCTCCTCCCAAGGCATTCCCATCGATTGCCAGGGGGCCAGAATATCCGTGTCGATATTGTCCCCGAATTTCCAGACGGTTCCCTTTATCTTTTCCATAGCTTTCTTCCTTAAAATGATGTTTCATGCCAGAATTCCCTGGGATCTGTAATTCTTCCTGTAATGGCCGATGCTGCCACAGTGGCCGGAGATCCCAGATATACGAATGATTCACTGCTTCCCATTCTGCCGGGGAAGTTCCGGTTAGTCGAAGAAATACAAACCTCACCTTTACCGATCAGGCCCATATGGCTGCCCACGCATGCCCCGCAACCGGGTGTGACCAGGTGTCCTCCCGCTTTAATCAGGGTTTCGAGATAACCGGCCTTAGTCATCTCCATCAATACTTCCCGGGATGCAGGTGCGATAATCAGACGGGTCCTGTCGTTCACCTTTTTACCTTTCAAAATAGTTGCGGCAATTGCGAAATCATCAATCCTCCCATTAGTGCAGGATCCAAGATAGGCCTGGTCAACAGCAACGTCGCCGACGGTAGCAATGCTCTTCGTATTTCCCGGGTTATGCGGGCAAGCGACCTGGGGTGACAAATCACTGACATCCACCACAAATTCCTCACTATAGACAGCGTCGGAATCCGGGCCAAAAGCGCTGAATGGCTCGTTTGTGATCGGTTTCAGATAGTCCAATGTTTTCTGGTCCGCCTCGAAAAAGGCGAACTTTGCACCAACCTCTATTCCCATGTTAGAAACGGTCATACGGCTGGAGATACTCATTTTTCCAGCAAGCGGACCGGTAAATTCAATGGATTTGTACTGAGCAAAATCGGTCCCATATTTGCCAGCGATATAAAGAATCAGGTCCTTGGCTGATAACCCGTTGCCAGGTTCACCCTTCAAGACGATGCGGATGCTTTCCGGAACCCGCATCCAGAGTTCGCCTAACGCCAAGGCATATGCCATTTCCGTCGTACCTATCCCAGCCCCAGCTGCGCCCAAAGCTCCGTAGGTTGTCGAATGGGAGTCAGTTCCCAATATCAGTTGACTGGGTAAGACGAATCCTTGTTCACACATAACCTGGTGGCAGACCCCCGGGTATCCAAGGTAGTTTTTAATGCCAAAAGCCTTCACTGCCTGTCGTCCATAGGCATGACCTTCGGCGAACCTAGGCTCCGGGGCCGGAAAAAAGTGATCGAATAGTACCACAACTTTGTCGGGGTCTGCCAGTTTATTGATTTGCATGCTTTGTAGGATCTTGACGCATATGTTGAATCCCTCGTGGGCCATCATTCGGTCAATTTTAGCGGTGACGTTCTGCCCTGGTTGAACCATATCCTGACCGGATGCCCTTGCCAGTACTTTTTCCGCCATTGTCATTCCCATATTAATCTCCTTATAAAAAATGTTATGAAAAATGGAGTTTTGACAAATTGTTACCGGCGAACATGCTCTAAACGCTCAATACCGGCGAAAATGGGAATTTTAGTTTTCTCCTCCCATGATTTTTGCCTTTATTTTCCAAATCAACTTTCCTTTTCAATCCCTCTTCTTGTCTATTAACCTGGTTAATCTCACCGGTGGGGAATGCTCTTCTGATGCTGTCTTCAAATGTCACAGGCAGCGGAAGAGACTCCCCGCAGGACAATATATATTCGACCGGATGAAGTTATTTCAGTCAGCTAACAGCCTATTTTTTTGGCCACAGCGTCCGTAAATTCTGTTGTTGATGCAGAGCCACCCTGGTCCTGTGTTAAGTACTTGCCTTCCTTGTACACGGATGTGATTCCCTCTTCCAGAGCCTTTGCCGCATCTTTCATTCCGATATGATCCAGCATCATCTTGGCGCTGAGCATCATGGCTGTCGGATTAATAACGTTCTTGCCGGCGTATTTCGGTGCAGAGCCATGCACGGGTTCAAAGTAGGGGATCCTGCCACCGATACAGGCACTGGCAGCCAATCCTAGGCCACCCACCATCTCGGCTGCCTCGTCGGAGAGGATATCACCGAACATGTTGGAGGTCGTAACCACGTTCAAGTCCTGTGGGTAACGCAAGATCCGGCGGGCCATATCGTCGACGTAGTAATGTTCAAGGATCAGTTCCGGGAAATGTTTGATCTCCTCCTCCATGATCTTGAAAAAGAGGCCGTCTGAGATCTTCAGTACATTGGCTTTGGTCACACAGACAAGGTTACCTGGATAGCCTCCGTGCTTCCGCTTCCGGGTGAACTCACAACTGAATCTGAGAAACCGGCGTGAACGGTAGTCTGTTACAATTCTAATAGCAAATTTACCATCTCCATGATCGCCAAATCCCTGTCCAAAGATATCTCTGTAATCCATCCACTTTTCTGCCAAGGTGGAGATGTCTCCTTCACGTCCCGGATACATGCCTTCGATGCCTTCCTGGAGGATGATGAAATCAATGCCCTCGGGGTCTTTTAAGGGCGATCGTACACCTGGATAATACTTGATCGGACGGATATTTATATAATTATCGAGTTCCCAGCGCAAATATCCAAGTATACGACCGCTGATACCGCCGGTAGCACCAAAAAGAATAGCATCGGATTCATCACAAATCTTTTTGGTGTCATCAGAAAAGAAGTTACCCAGTTTTTCCTGAGCTTCTTCGCCGCATGTTGGCTCCAGAATCTCCAGTCCCAAGTCCATTTTTCCGATCAGGTCAGCGGTCACACTGGATACTTCCGGCCCGACTCCGTCACCACCTAAAAAAACGATTTTTTTTGTCATTCGGGTTTCTCCTTGAATTTATCAAAAACTGCATGTTTCTTTGCTACAACAGTACAGAGCACCCGAAACCAATCCCATAACTGAGTTTTTATCACTTGTACGCTGTGTATGATATATGTCGGACGATGCTGCCAGGGTTGAAAAGCTCATGGTTGAACGGGTCGGAAAAGGATCTTGGCTCCCAACGGAGTCAATCATGGATGACCTACGAAACCGGGATTAAATAGGAACCAATCATGCCCATTAAATGCTATCTTACTGCTCTCGAGCCTTCTTGATCAGGGCTGGAACCACCTCGAACAAATCGCTGACTATGCCGTAGTGTGCTACCCAGAGAATGGGAGCATTGGCGTCTTTGTTGACTGCAATGATCAGTCCTGAATCCCTCATGGCAGTCACATGCTGGCTTGCTCCGGAAATACCGCAAGCGATATAAATGTTGGAGGTTACATAATTGGCGGAAATCCCAACCTGGTATTCTGATGTCAGCCAACCAATATCAGCCACCGATCGTGAGCAGGAAATGGACCCACGCGAGGCTTCAGCCAATTCCTGAACCAGGGAAAGGTTTTCACGGCTGCCAATCCCTCCTCCGGCTAAAACGAGGATGTTGGCCTTCGTAATGTCTATTACCCCTGCCGCCGCCTTAATGACCTCAAGCGTGGCAGTCTTCAATGCGGATGAATCAACTGATACAGGCACTGCTACCCGCTCAGCCGTTTTGCTATTGTCAATCTCACGAGACAAGATTCCTTTTTCAAAGCTAAATACATATTGTCACTCTGAGTGATTTTCTGAATACTGTTTCTCCTTTAGACTGACCCGGCCTCGTTTTCGTTTTTTGATCTGATTGAATATTATACGCTCGGTTGATTTATTAAGACACTTTGTGATTTTGTTGAAAATACCAGACAATTTTGCATTGACCATGCCAGCCCGGTCTTCAGATCGATCTGAAAGTTCTGATCATCGTCCCAGGCCCTTATGATACGAAGGTAATAATTCTCAGCAATGTCCGGTTAGCAAAACTATGGGCGTACCCATTGTTAAATGAGAGAAACAACAACCGTAATATTTTCTGGGAATATTCTCAGGAGTGTTAATTTCACAA
>JAHJRI010000057.1 GCA_018830885.1 bacterium
ATTTTTTTGGCCATGCTGTCCTCGGGAAGGGTTAAAAAAAGGATGTCAAGTACCCTTTATTTATATCCTTTCCGAGGGCTTTTGCATATGATAACAATCAGTTATAAGTATTTTTGAAATCCGAAACTTGAGTTATATATACCAAATTTCTGATATCTTAAGTTTTTTAAAGACTCTAACATGAACTGAAGGAAAATTGAAGACAGAATCAACTAAACCAGTTGCAATCATCACGATGAACCGTTAAAGGGGAAAAGAACCGGGCAGCGGTTAATCAGGCTTTCAAGGTCATATCGAGCGATTTATATAGAATACTCTGAAAATGAAATTGATATTATCAGCGTTGAAGAGGTAAGCAACCCCAATCAGCCATTATCAGATTTCGTGCTATTTGTTTCATCCGGTTTTCATTTGGATTCGGTGTAACGCCAACGATATGAATCTTCCGACTGCCAAGACATTTTCCCTCCAATTTTATTTCAAATGCGCGATGATTTGAATGTAAATGGAAAGCTACCAAAACCAAACGCTTGAGGCAATTTTGAATAGAACTGATAGACTTTTTGCTGTTTTTCAAGTTTAGAGCTTTTATTGGTGGGGGATTAAGGGGAAAATTGAGCAGAAATGAATATGTGAATCGGATACTCGAAAATGCATTTTGATAAGATTGTAAAAACTTCTGCTACGAGGAAGATGGCAATTTGGAATGCGTTGGAGCAGATGATCAGGAAGGAGAAAAACACTAAATTTGAGAATACTTCACTTTCACATGAATGCTTCCACCATCAACAACGAGAGAAACATCTTCCAATTCCTTGTTTATTTTCAGGGGAACATCACCAGCAGGTATTTCTGTATTTACATCCAGATATTCTTTCACGTTAATGGTAACAAGTGGAAATGGTATCACAAGATTTAAAATTTCCTTGATACCACTGTTCATTGCACTCGGAAAGTACTTGAGGCTGAACTTGGATACCTGTCCAAAGGCGGGCATTGAAAAGAGCGCGCAGGCATCAAAGCCCTTTATACTTTTGGTATTGCCCAATCATAAGCTCGAATCCTTCAAATACCAGAATCGGTTAAGAAAGCTACCCATAGGTTTAATTTTCTTTGCAGTAGGGAATTTCGAAGTGCCTTCTGAGGATATCTTTTCAGTGACCATGCCCATACCCTCTGCCGCCGCTTTGCCAGTAATCACAAACCCCATCACTGTTCGCATCAACGAAGTTTGCTCCATGCCAGGTGAGGCTGCCATCCTGGGCGAGATCGCAGATACCGTCCCCGTTTTCGTCTATAAAATCATGACCGTTTCCCTGATGCCAGGCTTGTTCAACATAATCATTAATTCGATTCTGATTCTGGTCCCGGTATCTCAACCCGTACTGGCTGTTGTACCTTGAGGAATTCTCTTCATAATAATCACATATGCCGTTTCCATCCTCGTCTACAAATCCGGGACCGTGCCATGTATGACTCCCATCCTGTGCATGATCGCAAATACCATCACCGTTGGTATCAATAAATTCATGTTGACCAGCAAGGTTTGCAGCCAGGGAATAACCTGCCACGGAAACCGAAGCATCAACTTCAGCCATATGGGTGTCTTTTTCAACATAATCGTTGATCCCATTGTTATTTTCATCCACAACCATCGGATAAACATCAAACGAGCGGGTTGTACCGGAGTCTACCCTGGTTTCGGAAGAGTCTTTACACCCCAAAAACACAATACTCATGAAGAAGATCAATATTGCAACCGTATTCAGCGTTTTATAGTTCATTTTATCATCCTTTGCCTTGCCCCTTGCGGACTGTCTTTTTAAGTTTGATTCACCCAATGGAACCCGTAAGAGTAATTACAGCACAGTCCATGCCAGGAGATTTCAGGTCCCCCGGCTTTGAAGTATATCTACCTGATAATTTGGTATATAAATCTGTATTGGGATCAATCGCCAGTGATAATCAGTAACAGGTAATATAAAAAAGTGGATATAAAATATGCAGATTTGGGGGTTTCAGTCGAATTTGTGGATATTAATTGCACGGGCATCGGCATTATGGATAAAAAATATCCATGATGCCGATGGGCACCTTGATTCATTAAAATTATCGAACCGCACCAAAGGGTTGATCTTTCAAGAAACGCACGAGTCCATCCATGGAGCTCCTGGAAGCCATCCATGGAGCTCCTGGAAGCCATCCATGGCTTCCAGGGTGCTTGAAACACCAACCCTTTGATGCTTGCTGAGTTCCAGTCAATCAAGGTGCCCTGATATCAATCCACTAACCAAGTTCAAGTGAAATGATGTGTTGTGCTGCTTCCCAGCCGCCTTGATCTTATTGTCCCATTCCGCTAAGTTATCTTCACCAGACTGGTCTTGAATGGTGGTAGCAGGGTTCACATTGTTTCGTTCGGATTCAATCTTTCAATTTACTCAGGAGTAACACATGGTAAAACTTTATGGACATCCTATCAGCAACTATTACAACATCGTAAAAATGTGTTTGTTGGAAAAAGGGGTACCGTTTGAAGAGGTCCAAATAGGGTTGGAAAAAACGGAAGCCCTGCTCAGCAAAAGCCCTGCCGGCAAAATCCCGTTTCTCGAAACCGACCAGGGGATTTTAACCGAAACCGATGTGATTATCGAGTACATGGATGTCGCTTTTGACGGCCCCTCCTTCTTCCCGGCGGATCCCTTTGCCAGGGCAAGAGTCCGGGAACTGATGAAATACATGGAACTCTACGTGGAACTGCCCGCCAGACGGTTGTACGGCGCCGCGTTTCAGGGAAAAACCGTCAGCGATGAGGAAAAGGAAGCGGTCAAACTGCTTCTTGAGAAAGGATTTGCCGCCGTGAAGGCCCGCGCAAAATTTGGACCTTATCTCATGGGTAAAGAACTGACCTATGCGGACTTCTATTCCATGCACAGCCTGGCCCTGGCAACCCGGGTCACAAAAGCTGTTTATGGCTGGAATTCCCTGAATGAGATGCCGGAATACAAAACGTTGCTGAAGAAATTGGGTGAGCGTGAATCCTCCAGGAAGGTAGCAGACGATCAGATGAAGGCGTTATCCGGCGGCGGGGCCTGATGATCGGTCACGGGATCCGGAAAGAAACAGCATTCCTAGGACCCGACGGTTACCTTCAGCCCCCTGGCGCCAGCCAGGGACCGGAGCCGGCAGATTCTCTCATCCGAAGGGGGTGCCCCCATAAACGGTTTGGCGGTCATCCCGATCTGGGACATTTTGGGCAACCCCCCTTCGTGGTAAGGCAGGAATGAGATCTTTTCCACCTTCAATTCCGACGCCAGCTCTGCCAGTTGCTCGATATGGCTGTCACTGTCGTTGATATCCGCAATCAGCGGCACCCGGATCCAGGTCCGGTTCGATGCCGCGGTCATGCGCAGGTTCTTCAGGATCAGGCCGTTGTCCACACCCGTCAGTTCCCGGTGCCGGTCCGGGTCCAGGTGTTTGATATCGAACATCACCAGATCCGCATGGGGCAGCAGTCGTGTCAGGATGTCGGTCCGAACAAATCCGCTGGTATCCAGGGTGATGTGAAGTCCCCTTTCACGGGCCTGCAGCATCAACTCCGCCAGGAACAGCGGCTGATTGAGGCACTCACCCCCTGAAAAGGTAACCCCGCCACCCGAGTTTTTATAAAAGACACGGTCTTTCTCCACAACCTCCAGCACGTGATCCACCGTGACCGTCTCACCTGCAACTGTCAGCGCATTGTAAAGACAGGCATCCACACATTGAAAACACTGGGTGCAGAGATCCCAGTCGATGCGTCTCGTCGTGCCGTGCCCTTCAAACCGGATCGCCTGCTCCGGGCAGACCTCGGCGCATGTCCCGCACGACGTGCATTTGATATCTCGGACCATCAGCTGCGGATGGTCCGAGATGGATTCCGGGTTGGCGCACCAGAGGCACCTGAGCGGGCAGCCCTTGAGAAAAACCGTGGTCCGGATCCCCGGACCGTCATGGGTGCTGAAACGCTGAATGTTGAAAATGGTCCCGGTCACCGTCATTTCAAGCTCAGCTCGCTCCGTTCGATGATCGAATCCTGAAGCCCCTTGCTCAGATCGACAAAATAGGCACTGTATCCGGCCACACGCACCAGCAGGTCCGAGTGCTTTTCCGGATTCCGCTGGGCATCCAGCAATGTCTCGCGATCCACCACGTTGAACTGGATCTGGCTGATGCCCAGATCTCCCCAGGAGCGGAGATAGCTGGTAAACACCGTCTCCATCTCACCTTCCAGGGAGGAGGGATGAAATTTCTGGTTCAGGAGGTGGTTGTAGGTTTTTTCCGTGCTGATCCTGGCCGCAGAGTTCAGGACAGCGGTGGGTCCCTGCCGGTCCGAACCGATTCCGGGTGAGAGCGTGGCATCGGCCAGGGGGTCCCCTGCTTTGCGACCATCCGGTGTCGCCGGAACCATCGCGCCAGCACCGTATGTGATCGAAATCCCGCTGCCGTCCCCCCGCAGCGGATAGCCAAACCGGTTTTTTGACCTGGCCAGCACAGCGGCGGTTTTGTGATGGACATCCGCTGCGATGGTGTCTGCATACGGGTCATCATTGCCATACTTGGGTGCGTTCAGCAGGTGCTGCCTGACATCCTCATACCCCTTCCAGTCAGCCTTCATAGCCTCCAGCAGCCTGTCCATGGACACCGTTCGATCCTCGAACACCACCTTTCTCACGGCTGTGATGGAATCCGCCACGTTTGAGGGTCCCAGGATGACGCAGAAATCGGACACCTGGGAAGGATAGATCCACTGCCGGCAATCCTTCCCCTGTTCAATACAGCCGTCGATCAGGGCCGAATAGTAAGGCCGGGGCAGGTACCGTGCGTACAGTGTCTGACTGATGTTTTCGATTTTGACCTGTTTGGAAAAGAAAAAGTCGCACTGCTCCAGGTAGGCCTGCATCAGGTCGTCAGCGCTCCTGAAGGTCCGGGGGTCCGGTGTCACCGCACCCGCCTGTCTGCCGGTGACAGGATGCCTCCCCTGATTCATGGCATACCAGAGTGCCAGCTGCAGGTTCATCATCCCATAAGCCCGGCGCACCATATTCTTGCCCGGTATCTCCAGGTAGACACAACCGGTTACGGAATAGTCACGGGCGTCCTTCAGCGGCACATTCCACCCCGCCAGCAACGGGAGGATGGCGCCATCGTTGAAGAAAGAGGGATACCCGATACCGGAGCGGATACAGTCGGTGGCCGCCAGCAGCACTGCGTCAGGCGTCTTGTCGTGATATCGCATGACAATTGTCGGTTCCGGCGTCCGCATCAACCTGGCTGTCTCCAGCACCAGATAGGTCATCTGGTTGGTGACATCCAGCCCGTGTTCATCCACACCTCCCAGGGTGATGGCCTGCAGGGAGGCAACCCCGCCATAGGCGGCGGTCAGGGTCGGGGAATAGATCAGACCCAGCTCGTGGAACTTTACCCACAGCAGCTGCAGCAGCACACCCGCCTCCTCTCGGGTAATGGCGCCGTTTTTCAGGTCGTTTTCATAGAAAGGGCCGAACAGCTTGTCAAAACGGACCCCGATCCCAAGGGTGGAATACTCGATATAGCGCACCACATGGATAAAGAAAAAAGACTGGAGGGCCTCCAGCAGCGTTTGCGGTGCATGTTCCGGAACCCGTTCGCAGGTTCGTGCAATCTTCAGCAAGCGGTCCCGGTTTTCCGGATCACGGGTTTCCCCGGCCATGGTCAGGGCCATGGCCCCATAGCGACGGGCCAGCTTGATCACTGCCTGCAGGGAGATGATGACAGCTTCCAGAAACTCTTTCTGGTCGATATAATCAAAGGGGGCTTCCCTGTCGATCTCCTGCAGACGCTCTTCCGCCTGCCGGATCAGCCCCGCGAACCCGACCTGGAAGATTTTTTCGTAGTTGGGGATGCCCAGTTCGGACCAGTGAGACCAGAATCCGGCGGATCCTTCGTCCATGTGCCAGTATTTCAGGACCTCACCGCTGAATTTGCTCTGCTGGATATCACTCATGGATTTTCCCTTCCAGTACGCGATCATCTCATCCAGTTCGACCCGCTCCGCATCGGTCAGGAGGCTCCTGCCCTCCTCGCTGTTGACCACCCGCCGGACGGAGCGCCAGTTCATATCAATACCGAAAAACAGTCCCTGGGGTGTCGGCACATTGTTGCCCACAATCAGTTCCCAATCCTGAATGTACAAACCCATCCCCGTCAGGATGCGCTCCATGGCCTTCGCCCGGCGCAGCACCATCGGTTGACCTTCGGTTTCCCTGTAGGATGCGGTCATCAGCCGGGATCGCTCCAGATCCAGTTTAATGCCCTCCCGGTACATGCCCTTGGTCGTGTTCTCTTTCCCTTTCAGGCTGCGTACGTTGTGTACGGTTTTCAGAACCAGTTTTTCCTTGATACTTGCCACTGACGGTTCAGTTGCCATCGTTATCCTCCACTTTGTTGTTTCCATGCCGGATACAGCCTGCTGCTGGCGCAATATCAGCTGTTTCGATCCTGAAAATCCGCCCCTGTCATCAGGTGCCTGAGCAGGAAAGACAGCATCTCCTGCGGGGTTTCTTCTCGACGTTAATCCCACGACATGTTGATACCGACCACTCGTGTCAAGTCAACTGTCCAATGTCGAAAACAGCAGAAATTGGGGGAGATGGTCTCGTTGCGTATCCCCCCACGCCGATTTTTCACCATGAACCTGTTTCCTGCCTGACAGCTTCCGCAGTCAGAATCAGAATGGTGAGGGTTTCCGACCAGGATGATTCAGCTAATAACATACCGGACCGTCATTGACAATCAGGTTGCTCTCAGACAGATCTACCGCCGTTGCGCAAAATGGCCCTCAGGAGAGAAAATCATCAAAAACACCAGGAATTTATCGATAGATTTGACTCAACCGGGATTTTGACTGGAAGAGTCCGAATATTTCAGTTACTATTGGACCGGCTGGTGGAAAACAACAATCCGGATTTTGTTCCAGACCAGGTCATTATCGGGTCAGTACCCGCAATCTGAATCAGCACTGAATCGTTCACCCATTTTTGGATATTACCCATGAAAATCAAAAATACGACAGACTATCGCAACAGCCTGAAGGCGCTGAATCCCAGGATATTTTACAAGGGAAAGCGGATCGAGGATGTGACCACCCATCCGGCCACCCTGCCCCATGTCCGCTCTGCAGCCATGACCTATGCCGTCGCGAACGATGCTGAATACGAGGATCTGGCAACCACGACCTCCCATCTGACGGGTAATACCATCAACCGTTTTACGCATATTCACCAGAATGCGGAAGATCTGATCAAAAAGGTCAAACTGCTGAGACTGCTGGGACAGAAAACCGGGACCTGTTTTCAGCGGTGCGTGGGGTTCGACGGTATGAATGCAACCTATTCCGTGACCCATGACATGGATAAAGCGCTGGGAACGGACTATTTTGAACGGTTCAAAAAGTGGTTGATCCATATTCAGGATGACAACCTCATGGTCACCGGGGCTATGACCGACCCCAAGGGTGACCGTTCCAAGGGGCCGTCCGGCCAGGAGGACCCGGATCAGTACGTCCGCATCGTCGAACAGCGCGACGATGGGATTGTTATCCGGGGAGCCAAGGCCCACGCTACCGGTGTGGTCAATTCCCACGAAATCCTGATCATGCCGACCACGGCCCTCAAGGAGAACGAAAAGGAGTATGCCGTGATCTGTGCGATGCCGGTGGATGCCGAGGGGATCACCATGATTTTTGGTCGCCAGGCCAATGATGACCGGCGGGACAACGAGGAACGGATCGATGTCGGCAAACCCCGGTTTGGGGTGGTCGGCGGCGAAGCCCTGGTGGTCTTTGAAGATGTTTTTATCCCCCATGAGAGGGTCTTCATGAACGGTGAAACGGCGTTTGCCGGGGATATCGTCTATCAGTTCGCCGCCCATCACCGGGCAAACTACGGGGCCTGCAAAACCGGTCTCATGGACGTCCTGACCGGAGCCATCACCTACCTGTCATCGGTACAGGGGACCCAGAAGGGATCCCATGTCAGGGACAAGATCACCGAGATGATCCTCTTGTCAGAAACCCTGTACAGTTCTTCACTGGCCTGTTCTCTCGAAGGAAAGGCGACCCCTTCCGGGGCTTTCCTGGTGGATACCCTGCTGGCCAATGTCTGCAAACAGAATGTGACCCGGTTTCACTTTGAAGTCGCCCGCCTGGCCCTGGATCTGGCCGGCGGCTTTATCGCCACCCTGCCGGGTGAGCAGGACATGAACAGCGAGGAGGTCGGTCACCTGGTGAAGAAATATTTCGTGGGGGCTGCCGCATTTCCTGTTGAGGACCGGATCAAGATCGGGCGGCTGATCGAAGCCATGACCGGCGGTACGGCCCTCGTAGAGTCCATGCACGGGGCCGGGTCACCCCAGGCGCAACGAATTATGATCATGCGCGAAGGACATCTGGACAAGAAGATGGAACTGGCCAAAATTCTGGCAGGCGTTTCCAGAGATTCGTCTGCATCTGCAGAATAATTATTCCCGGAATCCTGTACCGTCCCGCTCATTTTGAAGCGGGAGCGGGAGCCCGGCCGCCCGGGTTCCGTATTCCAAATGAACCTGGCAGCAGCAACCCACTGGATAGACCGGGGTCTCATCCAGTTTAATCAAATCAACCATCCGTCAGCATGGAAAAACTTATTATTACCGCAGCCATTACCGGCAGCCGAATCACCCGCGAAGCAACACCCTATATTCCCATCACCCCGGAGGAAATCGCCCAGTCCGCCATAGAGTGCTGGAAAGCCGGCGCCTCCGTGGTCCACATTCATGTCCGGGATCCTGAAACCGGTCAGGGAACCCAGAATATCGACATTTTCAGGCGGGTGGTCGAACCGCTGCGTCAGCAGACGGATCTGATTCTATGCCTGACCACAAGCGGTATCCCCGGGCGGAATCTGCCCACGGCCGAACGCCTGGCGGTCCTGGATCTGAAACCCGAACTGGCCTCCTTTGATGCCGGTTCGATTAATCTGGGCAACGGGGTGTTTTCAAATTCACCGGCGTTTCTGGTCGAAGCGGCTGGTAGTATGAAGGAGAAAGGGGTGAAACCCGAGCTGGAAATTTTTGACCTGGGTATGATCATGACCTGTCTGCAGCTGAGAGACAAGGGTCTCCTGCAGGATCCCCTCTATTTTCAGCTCGTGCTGGGCACGCCCTGGGGGGCCCCGGCCTCACTCAAATCCCTGGTCCATCTGCTGGATCACCTCCCGGAGAATTCAGACTGGTCGGCCTTCGGTGTCGGCAAAGACCACCTGCCCATCGCCATGGCGGCCATGATGTCCGGTGGGCATGTGCGTGTGGGAATGGAGGACAATCTTTACCTGAAGAAAGGGGTTCTGGCGGACACCAATGCCCGGTTTGTGGAGCGAATCGTCCGCATCGCCGGGGAAGTCGGACGTGACATTGCATCCCCAACCGAAGCCAGAACGATCCTGAAGCTGAACTGAGGGTTCAGTAACGATTCACCTGATATACGCCCCAAAGGTACTGTATTTCAAGAAACGCATGAATCCTCCTGGAGCTCCTGGAAGCCATCCATGGCTTCCAAGGTTCTTGAAACACAATACCTTCGGGGCTGAGCGGAAATC
>JAHJRI010000001.1 GCA_018830885.1 bacterium
ATATAGTTTTCTACATCCTTTTCGTCATCAAAATTCACTGAAATAGCACATTTAGCGTTTTTCCCCTCTACTCCTTTATTTCTGCTAACTAACACGCTATTTGACTGAAACTACCTGATTTGGGAAACTCGGATACACCCCCGTTTTTGATGTTCCCGAGAGCGGCAGCTTGTCAAAACGGCCACCCTTCTCGATGGGATCGCCATCATATCCCAGGGCTTTGAAATCGATATAGTTGGTTTTTCCGATCAGTTCGGTGACGTCCCGCCCTTCCTTGCAGAAATCCTTGAAATTAATGCCGTGGGTCGCCAGGTCCTTGAAGTCCACACCCTCCCTTGCTTCGTGACAGCTGGCACAGCGGGGTTCCTTGGCCAGGGATTCATGGCAGTGGGCGCACGAGAGGGCATTCTCCTTGGGCAGGACCTCATGGGTGATGCCCCAGTACATGACCGTCTCGACAAATTCATACTCACCGCTGTAGTCCAGACCGGCCGCTTTCATGCCATCCTCGGCCGCCTTACCCCAGTCGAAGTGTTTCCAGTACCCTTCCCAGAGTTTCGGCGCGACCAGCCGTTTCAGCACCTTGTCACTGATCTGTTTCCCGGTATGAACCTTGAAGGGATAGATCCGGGAGGCCGGATCCTCCCGGGAACCCATGGGTCGGGTCAATACCGTTGGCCCGTTTTCATTGATATGATCCCCCAGCAGGTAACGTTCCACGGTTCCGTTATACCAGCGGTAAACCGGTTTGGCCGCTTCCTTCCACGTGAAAGTCCCCTTGTTCTTGGCGTAGGTGGGCTTGCCATACTTGTCCTTCTTCACCTTGATGTCCTGTCCGGCCGTCGACCAGTCCCAGCGCACCTTGGTGGGAACGCACTTGGAATAGATCGGAATATGACAGGTCTGGCAGGCGATGTGTTCACTGTGCTTGTTCAGGTGCAACGCCGTCAGGCGACTGTCCGCAATGTGCGGTTTATCGGTATGGCAATATTCACAGGAGAGGTCTCCTTCCACCGCCGGCACCGAAATACTGCGCCCGGAGATCATGTGGTTCCGTGTCTTGTGACAGTCCTGGCACTTGAAGTCCATGCCCTCGATATCCTTTCCCATATGGACATCGCACTTGCTGGACGGATTTTTCAGGTTACCGCTCATGTCACCGTGTTTGACGGCATCACCCCCACCGCCCATAAAGTGACAGTTGGATCCGCAATTGGAGCGACTGGGACGTCCCACCGCCTTGGCAACGGCTACCAGGTCCACTTTCTCGTCGGGCATGCCGGCACCGGCCGGTGATTTGGTGTACTTCCCGGTGGTGTCGTGACAGACCAGACAATCGATCTGTGACATATCCGTAAAATCAAAATTCTTGTCCTTCCAGCCATAGCCGATATGGCAGCTGGTGCAACGGGGCTCATTTCCGTTGAGATTGATACAGAAGTTGTTGATCGTCAGGTTGTTTTTACCCAGGTCATTCCGGTTTTCATGACCGACGGTGTAGACCGATTTTCCGTGCCAGTTCCAATGGGCCGTTTTCAGAATAGCCTTGCCTTCATTCTCATGACACTCCAGACAGTTTTTGGTCACTTCGAACGGGCCGGCGCCATCTTTCAGTTTTACCAGTTCGTGATGATCCGGCACTTTCTTGGCGTGACAGGCAAGACAGTCTGTTGGCGCCCGGGTATCCAGCGTCCGGGCGATGGGGCCCCTTGCCATGGCACTGTGGATGACGGGTCCCCGCACATGGGGAATCTGCTCCGACTCCTTGTGACAATCCATGCAGAGCTGATGGTAGGCCCCCTTCAAACCGGGAGTGTGCAGCTGTTTGGGGTTAAACGGCTCTGCGTGACATTCCGCACACCCTACCGGAATCGTCTCTTCGGCCAGCAGGGAGGCCATGTTCACGGGTTTGCCATAGGTGTCTTTTTCATCCCGCGGCATGCGATGGTGACAGATGGTGCAATCCTGCAGCACATTGGCATGCTTGCGGTGCATGAACCGAACTGCTTCGTACTTGTCGCTGTACTTGTTGACCACAGGGCTGTTCAGGAGAAGGACATTCGGGGCGTCGTTTACAGAGGGAATTCTTTGCTCCAGTTTTGGCAGCACGGATTTCCCCCCTGTTCTGGTATCCGCTGCAGCGAATTGGGGGTGAACCATGCCCAGGGCCAGGACGGCAAACAGGATGGCCAGGGTCGGTGACATCTTTGAGGGTTCGGCCCCCAGCACCGGGAATATGAACACAATGACCCGGTAAACAAACATGAGCGCTGCCACCAGCCCGATGGTAACAAAAATTTCACCCAGTGCCGGAAAGTAGGACACCAGTTTGTAGGGTGGTGTATAGGCTACCATAAAAACGTTGATCCGGTTGAATACAATACCGACGACATACACGCTGGCGGCAAAAAACAGCCAGCCACTGGATTCCCGAACCTTGCGGAACAGAACCATCACAAAGGGCAGCATCACCCCCACCACCACCTCCACAATAAAGGCGTTGGTCTGGTATGTGCCATCCAGCAGATAAATATAAGTCCCCCGCACAACCATGTCCCCCAGCTTGACCACCAGGTACAACCCAATCAGGACAGGCATGAACCTGGACAGCGGCGTCAGCACATGCATTTCAATCTTGCGGTTAAATGACTTGGAGACAATGATGGATTCGAAGATCACCATCGGATACCCGGTAGCAAAGGCAGACAGCAGGAACAGCAACGGCAGGATCGGTGTGTACCAGAGCGGGTGGATTTTTGACGGTGCGATCAACATCAAAGAACCCAGGCTGGACTGGTGCAGGCAGGAGAGAACAATCCCCATGATAATAAAGATAAACATGACTTTGCCCAGGATCCTGTCCGCAACATCCATCAGGGTCTCCAGCCCGTTGTTTAAACCTGCCAGTGGTCCCGGCAGGTTGACCTTTCCCTTGAAACGCTCGATGACGATGGGCAGAAATTCAATATAGAGAACGGTCAGGTAAATCATCACGCAAATGGCCACCTCAAATAACACCGAATTGCCGTTGTGGTTGAACATCGGACTGGTGATATTCCAGTATCGTCCCAGGTCGATCAGCAGGCCGAGGACAACGAATGTATAACCCAGCATGGCCGTCAGCAGCGCTGGCCGGATAACCGCGTGATACTCCTGGCGGTTGAACACGTAAGCAATGAGCCCGGTTGTGAATCCGCCTGCGGCCAGGGCGACCCCGGACGCCACATCCACACCAACCCAGAGTCCCCAGGGGTATTGATTGTTCAGGTTGGAAACCTGTCCGATCCCATAAATCAGACGTGCTATCGTAAAAGCCAGACCGATGGCCATGGCGGATATCATTACCATCACACCCGGGGTCAGAAATTTCTCTTCAACCGGAGCGGCGTGTTCTTCATGATGGGTCATTGTTTACCTCCGGATGACTGGTTTTTTCTCACCGTTTTGTCATGCTGCAGAAAACTGGAGAACTTCATAACACCGCCAAGCGCTACAAAGAGTCCGATGGGTGCTGCAAAGTACTGGAACAGACCGTGCTGGATCGCCTCGGTCAACCGTGGTGGCGCAGATGAATCCAGCACCGGAAATCCGATGGTTTTGAACGGCTCGGAAGCCAGATAGATCCATGAGGTACCACCCACTTCATGTTCGCCATAGATATGGTCCACATATTTGCCGGGGTAGCGTTTCATCTTCCAGCGGGCCAGCTCCAGGAGTTCTGCTTTTTTACCAAACACAATCGCCTCCCGTGGACAAACCTGCGCGCAGGCCGGTAGTTCTCCCTGTTTGAGGTACTCATGGCAGAGGGTGCACTTCATGACCCTCGGGGTCAGTGGCTCGGCATATTCATAGGCTGGTACCTGGAAGGGACAGGCCACCATGCAGTACCGGCAGCCGATACACTTCTCCTTGTCATAGATCACCGAACCGTCCAGCTCCTTTGTCAATGCGCCAACAATACAGGCCGACACACAGGAGGGGTCGTTACAGTGCATACATTGAAACTTGACAAAAACCGGATGGGTCCGCCAGGTCAGCGACCCGATATTTTCAGGATAATATTTATTGACCACGGTGTAGGATGTTTCATCCATGCGCCGCTCATTCTCCAGAACCGTCATCTCCTCAAATGAAATTTTTGGCTGGGGCAGATGATGACGTTCATTGCATGCTTCCTCACACTTCCTGCAGCCCACACAGAGCGTGGTGTCAACCAGGCAGCCGAACTCTTTTGAATGGTCTTTCTGCAATTCGGACGCCTGTGTTTTCCCTGGCGTTCCAACCAGTGCCGCAGTGGTTGCCACACCGGAAAATTTCAGAAACCCCCGACGATTTAGTTTCATTGTGTTTCCCTCTTGAAAAGGTATCGATTTTTGACTTTCAAACGGATGTCACCCCTTTTGGATGGAAATCTGGCAATGGTCCGTCTTGTTTGTTACACCCAGAATCTGATCCTGGGACCGCTTAACAATGGTAATCAGATCGCTAACGACGGATTTATCATCCAAAAGAATCGTTATTTTTCCCCCGCTTTTCAAGCTTTTCATGGCTTTTTTACATTCAAGCAGGCAAACCGGAGAGATGACCCCGATCAGGTTGAGCTTTGAATCCACTGGCATTGTTCAACCCAGATTGAATGGTAAAGGTAAAACCGAGAAAGTTCTTATCTATGGGGGTTATCGCAATAAGTCTGCCAAAAAAAAATTGCCTGGATAAATTTATAACAGGTTGTATTATTATGCTTATTCAATCTAGGGCCCCATTTTTGACTGGATTTTTAATTGAAAAAGGTGTTAAATGATTTTAACAAAACTGTTAAAGCAGTTAACATACTATTAACACTTTTAGTAGCGGCATAAACATATTTTAACATGTTCGGTCTCTCCACCTGTTTCTGACCCGCATGTAATTTCAACACTGAAAAATGATACCCTTAACTGAAAAAATCGGTTCCCTCGAAACACGTCTGGATGAGAAAGATATCAACCGTTACTGGAAGATGATCATTAACACCATGAGCGAGGGCCTGCTCCTGGTTGCGCCGGACGGGACCATTCTCATGGTCAATCATGCGTTCGAGGAGATGACGGGTTACAAGGCCGGAGAGATCATCGGCAAGCCCTGCACCACCCTTGAATGCGACGCCTGCGAGATGATTCTCAATTCAGGAGCAGAGCACTGGTGCGCTCTGTTCGCAAAAAACCAGGATAAGAACTGCCGCTGCAATCTGGTGGTGAAAAACGGCAGCTGTCTGCCGGTGATCAAGAAAGCAACCCTTCTCAAAAATGAAAAGGGGGAGTTGCTGGGGGCTTTGGAAACACTGACCGATATCTCCGAGCTGATCCAGATGGACCATGAAATCAACCAGCTTTCGAGACAACTGGAGGACCGGGGCGGATTCTACGGATTGATCGGCCAGTCCGCGGTCATGCAGAACGTGTTTGAGCTGATCTCCAAGGCGGCCGAATCCAGCTCCCCTGTCATCATTTTCGGGGAAAGCGGAACCGGAAAAGAGCTGGCGGCCAGAGCTATCCACCTCTGCGGTCCCCGCAAGGGAAAACCCTATATTGAGTTGAACTGCGCGGCGTTCAACGAATCCCTGATCGAGAGTGAACTGTTTGGTCATGCCAAGGGGGCGTTTACCGGGGCTTATCAGCACCGTATGGGACGATTTGAGGAGGCCCATGGCGGGGATATTTTTCTGGACGAAATCGGGGACGTGCCACTCTCCATCCAGACAAAGCTGTTGCGGGTACTGGAGTCCAAGAAGATCGAACGGGTCGGCGGTAACCGGTCGGTGGATGTGGATGCAAGAATTATAACCGCCACCAACAAGGATTTGTATCGACTCATCACGGAAAAAAAATTCAGGGAAGATTTCTTTTTCCGCATCAGTGTCATTCCGATCCACCTCCCCCCCCTCCGTGAGAGGCCGGGGGATATCCCACTGCTGGTAAACCACTTTATACGGGTGCTCGCGACAAAAACACAGAAGTCGATCTCCGGTTTGACCGCTGAAACCATGCAGGCCTTTACCCGCTACGCGTGGCCGGGGAATATCCGGGAATTGAAAAGCGCACTGGAGTACGCATTTACGGTGGCCGACGCCGACCAGATCGATCTGGCGCACATCCCACCCCGGGTGAAGGAGACTACCCGGACGGCAGCGGTGTTTTCCTCGGAAACCGCTCCGCCATGGCCTGTCGAGTCTGAAAAATCGGCCCTGATCCATGCCCTGCAGCAGACCGGCGGTAACCAGTCCAAGGCCGCCCGTCTGCTTGGTATCAGCCGGGTCACTGTCTGGAATCGGATCAAAAAGTACGGCATCAACCTGGACAGCAACAGTCTTTGAGAAGGATTTGCCAGGGGAGCGACAGCGGGTGAGGGCGGTGTTTTCCTGTTCTCTGAGGGTTCGCGAGTCAGGCCAGGGGCAACCGGATTTCGATTTCGATATCGGTTCCCATCTGTCGCGCGGTGATGGTACCGCCATGCTTTTCCACGATTTTCCGGCTGATCGCCAGACCCAGCCCTGCGCCGCTTTGACCCCCCGGCTCTGCCCGATAGAACGGTTCAAAGATCCGGTCCAGATCGTCGGCAGAGACATGGGGTGCCGAGTTGGTAATTGTCAACAGCAATGCTTCCCCCCGCTGTTCAGATCCAACCCTCACCGGTTCACCCGGTGGCGAGTACTTGAGCGCATTATCGACCACGTTGGCCATCACCGTGGCAAATGTTTCCCGGTTTCCGTAAATCTGGGGTCTGACAGCGAACCGTGTCTCCAGGGGGATGGATTTGTTCTCCAGCATCGGCCGATATTTATCCAGGCATTTTTCCAGTTCGACCACCGGGGAAAAAAGATCGATGGTGTCATCGGTTTCCTGAAGATCCAGTTTGGAAAGCGCCAGGATCCGGCCGATGAGATGATCCAGCTCTTCAATGTCCTGGCGGACACTTTCGAAATGTTCGGTCGTCTCCAGCGACTCTCCACCCTGCAACTGGTCCCTGATGATCTCCACCGCCAGTTGGATTCGCGCCAGGGGGCTTCTTAGTTCGTGGGATATCTGGGCGGTCAGCTCCTTCCCGCTCCGGACCATGGATTCCACTTTTTCAGCCATGCGGTTAAACGCCTGGCCCAGTTCCCCGATTTCATCCCGGGTGGTGATGGTGGCCCGATGGGACAGGTTGCCCTGTTCGATCATCACTGCTGACCGTGTCAGGCTTTTCACCGGCCGGGAGATTCTCCTGGAAACAGGGATCACGAGCAGAGCGGCAAACACACCAATACTCAAGAGGCCGACCGCAAAACCCACACCGCCATGATCCGGCAGGTGATCCAGAAAGAGGACATGCAGATTCATCGGACGCCCCTGGTCTGCGGGCAGCGGTTCAACAAAATAAAGATTGAGGAAGGTTTTGTGAAAACGGAAAAATGGCCTTTTGTTATAGTCATCCGCCCGCTGTTGTATCTTCTCGATCAAGTGCCGGGGGATCTTTTCAGGAAAGGACTTGAGCAGAACATGGTTATCGCTGGTGGTTAACCAGATCTTGGCCCTGAAGACCTTGCCCAGACGATTGACCAGTTCCTGCAGGGGTGGATTTTGCTGAACGGACCGGGAGACGCCTGCCCGCATCTCAGTTTCGATCAATTGCAGGGACATGGTCAGTTTGTCCAGGTTCTCCTTTTCAAACCGCTCCCGACTGTAACGACCGGAAAAGAGGATAAAAAAGCCGAAGATGGCGATCTCCGTGATGATCAGCAGCACCACGAATGAGAGGAAAATCCGGATATAGAGCCGTCCCGGTTTCATTCTTCGATCTCCAGCATGTAACCCGTCCCCCAGACGGTTTTGATTTTTTTCTTCATCTTTTCAGAAATTGCGGAAATCTTGTGCCTCAGGTTGCTGATATGGACATCGACACTGCGGTCAAAGGCCATAAACTCCTTGCCCCGGGCGATATTCATCAGTTCGTCGCGGCTGAAAATCCGGTTGGGGTGCATCAGCATGGATTTCATCATCTGGTATTCGGTGGTGGATAGTTCGATCTCCCTGCCGGCGACCATCAATCGCTGGTTGAGGGTGTTCAGGGTAAATCCGCCGGCCGATATCTCCGTTTTCCTGTTTACGGGAAGCGGATCCGCCGTCCGGGACTGGCTTCTTCGCAACACCGAGTTCATACGGGCCAGCAATTCCCGTGGGTTGAACGGTTTCGGCAGATAGTCGTCAGCCCCCAGTTCCAGCCCCACAATCCGGTCGGTCTCCTCCCCCTTGGCCGTCAACATGATCACCGGAATCCGGCTCTGACCCCGAATTTCCCGCAGAATCTCCAGTCCATTCTCCCTGCCCAGCATGATATCCAGGATCACCAGGTCCGGGGTCTCCTCCCGGATGGTCTTCAGCACACCGGACCCTGCTGCCAGCAGCAGGGTTTCAAATCCATATCCCGCGAGATACTTGGCCAGCAGGGATCGCAACTTGGCATCATCATCTACGATCAGAATTTTGCTTCCCATAAATCCCCACAGACTGTTTTTTAAACAATAAACCAACAACGAGGCAAAGGGTATATTTTTTACACATTATTTACACTTGAGAAAAACTTGTTTTACAATTTTCCCTTAGACTTTAATCAACAGCGGTCGAAACAGTCGACCCCTTTTTCAGACCCGTCTGCGGAAACCTGCAGATCCTTTCAATCAATGAGTATTGACAGCAAGGAGACAGTAATGAAACCCAAACAAGTAATGATCTATGTTGCAGCGGCTATCGCGATTCTGGCTATAGCCAGTGGTTGTCACCGCCGCTTTGGACATGGGGATTTCCCGGAAAAAGCCCTGGAACACATCGATGATCGTGTAGCGGATCTCAACCTGACAGAAACACAGCAGACCCGCTACCAGGAGTTGAGAGTCCGGCTGGCGGCAGACCTGGAGAAGTTGAAAGTGGATCATAAAAGCTTCCGCGATCAATTCAAGGCACGGGTCAATAATGATAACGCGGAGGTAACAGAGATCACAGGTCTCATCAGGGAAAAGTCCCAGACAATCCCCACGACCGTTTCGCGGTACCTGGATTTCTTCGAGGAGTTTTACGCCATGCTCGACCAGACCCAGCAGACCGAACTCAGGAACCTCTTCCGGAAGAAGATGAACCGTTACTGGGATTAATCAGCAGCCACGCTGCTGCCGATGGGAGATGAGCGGGGGCGACAGGATCTGAACAACAGTGCAGACCCTGTCAGGGACTATCCTGCCATCAGAAACGATTTGGCCAGTTTTGCCGCGGATCCGGCATCCGGGGCATAGCCGTCCGCCCCGATCTCATCGGCATAGGCCTGGGTGACCGAGGCGCCGCCAATGAGCACCTTGACCTGATCCCGCAGTCCGTTTTCCGTGATCAGGTCAATGGTTGCCTTCATCATCGGCATGGTGGTCGTCAGCAGGGCCGAGAGACAGACGATTTTCGCGTTTTTTTCCTTGACCTGCTGCATGAATGCCTCCGGCGACACATCCACCCCCAGATTGGTGACGTCCAGGCCCCCGCTTTCCAGCATCATCGCCACCAGGTTCTTACCGATGTCATGGAGATCCCCCTTGACCGTCCCGATGACAACACGGCCACCGCCTTTCTGTTCATCCACCGTCATCAATGGTTTTAAGATGGCGACCCCCGAATTCATGGCACGGGCAGCCATCAGCACCTCCGGCAGAAAAATATCGTCATTTTCCATCTTCTCCCCGACGATATCCATTGCAGCGATCAACCCCCTGTTTAAAATATCCGCTGCGGCGATACCCGCGGCGATACCGGCGTTCACTTGTTCCACAGCCGTTGATTCATCTCCGGCAATCACGGCGTCCATCAATACACTGTTATCAAACATGGCTCTCCTCAGATAAGCACAATAAAGAAATCGTTCACACACGTTTCAAGACGGTTGTTCCCCATTCCCCAACCTCCAGGTCCCGGACTCCTCTCGCAGGATTCGCTCCATGACTTTCTCCCGGGTCTCGCGCAGCTCTTTTTGAATCGCCCGTTTCGCACCGGGAACATCATGCGCCCTGAGCCTCTCGATCAGCTGCGTATGAATGCCCGGCATCTCTTTCCCCGCCCCCCGGATAACCATGAAGGGCGCCAGCCGATCCAGCAGCTGCCCCAGCATCAATCCCAGCTCCGCATTTCCCGAGGCTTCGGCGATCCGGGTGTGAAACAACCGGTTCTCATCCGTATAGCGGCTGTACGAATCGACGTCGGCACCCGAATAGGAACCGTGAATCGACATCAGGGCGGTCACCTCGCTCTCCGTGATTCTCGCTGCTGCCAGCCCGACGGATGCCGTCTCCAGAATTTCCCTCAATTCAAACATATCCTGAAGCTCTCTGAAGGTGATGTATGTCACAAAATAACCCGATCGTGGCCGGATGGTGACCAGTCTCTCCTGACTCAGGATCTGCAATGCATCCCGGATCACGGTCACACTGACATTATACGTCCGGGTCAGCCCATCCATGGCAATCCGCTCCCCCGGCTTTTTTTCCCCGCTGATAATCGCCTTGCGGATATCCCGGTAGATCTTCTGCTTGATCGACTTCCCTGACTGCTTGCCGGACATGGTTTTTTGATCGGATATCGGTTTCTTCCCGCGCTGGAGCGGCCCCCTCTCTCCGGAAACCCCTTCTGCAGACACAACCCCACTGACACAGGTGTTGTTAAAATACCAGTGTCCACCCATTGTGTCATTATTTAAATTGACTTGCACCCGATCTGAATGTATTTTTGATGTATAAATTTTTTGAATTGATATATCAAAGGGGGTTCTATGATTGCCACTCACGGTACCCGGTTGACCAGCGCGCACTACGCCCGCATGGGGGAACAGGAGTGTGACGGGATTCACCAGGGAACGCTGGAGATTCTCGAGACGGTTGGGGTGGATGTTCACGACGCTGAAGCCCGGGAAATCCTGGTCAAAGGCGGTGCCAGACGGGACGGCATTCGCATCCGGCTGCCGGAAACCATGGTCAGTCGGGCATTGTCCACGGTACCGGAGCGCATCACGCTCTATAACCGGTACCAGAAACCGGCTATTCGTGCCTGGGGATATCATACCTATTTCGGTGGCGGTTCAGACTGCCTGCACGTTCTGGATCACCGTACCGGTGAACGCAGGGATCCGACCCTGCAGGATGTCATTGATGCTGTCCGGGTGATGGACGCCCTGCCCGAAATCGATTTTGTGATGTCGCTCTTTCTGCCCCGGGATGTGGACCAGATGATATACGACCGCTACCAGATGGAAGCGATGCTGAACCATACCACCAAGCCCATCATCTTCGTCTCACCCGATTTTGAGGGGTGCAAGGCCGCCATCAAGATGTGCGAAGCGGTTGCCGGTGGCAGGGAGGCCTTTCAGCAATACCCCTTCGCCACCTGTTACATCAATGTCACATCCGGTCTGGTCGCCAATGAAGAGGCCACCCAGAAATGCATCTACCTCGCCCGAAAAGGTCTGCCCCAGCTTTATATTCCCCTGAACGCCGGTGGTGTCAACGCGCCGGCCACAGCGGCAGGCTGCATGGCATCCATGAATGCCGGCACCATGCTGGGCATCGTCCTGGCGCAACTGGTGAAAGAGGGGGCTCCGGTGGGTGTCCCCGGATGGAACGGGGGGCCCTACAACCTGAAGAGCATGGTGGGTAACTATGTCCTGGCCGATGAACAGGGTATCCCCACGACGATGGGGAAGTACTACCGCCTGCCGGTATTCGGCCTCGGTGGTGCCACCGATGCCAAGGTCCTGGACCAGCAGTGTGGCATTGAGATGAGCATCAGCCTCTTTACGGCCCTGCTCCATGGCGCCAATATTGTGCATGATGTCGGCTTCATGGATTCGGGTCTTCAGGGGTCGCTGCAGGTCCAGGTGATCGCCAACGATACCATCGGATTTCTGCGTGCAGCCACCAAAGGGGTGACCGTGGATGACGAAACCCTGGCGCTGGATGTGGTGGCGGAGCTGGAAACCACCGGCAGCTATCTGGATCATCCCCACACCCTGAGGCATTACAGGGAGCCCTTTTACTCCAAGCTGTTCGACAAGGGCACCTACTCCCAATGGGAAAAACGGGGCCGGCTGACCATGGAGGCGCGGGCCGCAGCGGTGGTGGATAAGATACTGGACAGCCACACGGTGGAACCGCTGCCAGCTGAGATACAGGCACAGATCAAAACCATCGTTGAGGAACAGCAGAAATGGATCGGGAGGCCAGCATGACGGACAAAAATCATTTTTTTCTCAGGGATCCCTGGCGTTATGATCCCCAGTCGAAAGCTCCCGTGCGAAAGGATTCCAGCGCCGGTTTCGAAACCCGGTCGCTGCATGCCGGTTTCCATCCCCTCGATGGAACGGGTCCGTTTCGCTCGTTCGTTCCACCACTGGTGCAGTCTGTTACCTATCCCTATACAGACTTTGACCAGATTCCAAACCCGGTCTATGGCAGAACCCGTACACCGACCAACACCATTCTCGAGGAGAGACTGGCCTCCCTGGAGGGTGGCCAGTCCTGCATTACGGCAGCCTCCGGATGCCAGGCGCTGTTCAACCTGATCTTTACCATCGCCCGGCCCGGGGATAATGTGGTTACGTCGCTGAACATATTCGGTGAGGGGTATAAACAGGCAACGGATATTTTCCCACATCGCTGCGGCGTGACGTTCCGCTTCGTGGACGACCCAGCGGATGCGGGATCCTGGGACCGGCAGATCGATGAACGGACAAAACTGGTCTGGATCGAGACTCCGAGCAATCCCTGCCTGTTCATCACCGATATTCGGGGGGTCACCGATGTGGCCCATGCCAGGGGGGTACCGGTCATGGTGGACAACACCACGGCCACGGCCGCCCTGCAGCGCCCCATGGACCTGGGAGTGGATATCGTTCTGCTCTCGATCTCCAAGTTTCTTTCCGGAAACGCAACCGTACTGGGTGGTGCCATCATCGGTCCGGAAGCATTGGTGGAGGATATCCGCTGGAATACGACCGAGTTTATCGGCGCCATTCTTTCCCCCATGGCGGGGTGGATGACCCTGCAGTACCTGGAGACGCTCTCCATGCGCATGGACAGACACAGCGCCAATGCAGCAGCAGTGGCCGTATTTCTGGATCAGCACCCTGCCGTGACAATGGTCAACTACTCCGGGCTGGTATCCCATCCCCAGCACGATCTGGCCTGCCGGCAAATGAAGGCGCACGGGGGACTGCTCTCATTCGTGGTCAAAAACGGGCAGGCTGGTGCGGCAACACTGATCAATGCCCTGCGGACGGTCGTCCATGCCGTCACCTTCGGTACCAGCCGCACCATCTGCATGCATCCGCCGACCATCACCCACGAACACCTGACGGTCGAGGAGAGGCAATCCATCGGTATCGATGACGGTTTGGTCCGTCTCTCGGTGGGTCTTGAAACCCCCGGAGATATCATCGCAGACCTGGATCAGGCACTGGCGGGGTTGGCACCGTAGCGGGCATTCCGGAAAACCCAGACGATTTTGCTGAATTCCAGTGGAGGATCTTTTTTCCATCCCACCGGAACGGTTCCCAGGTCAGCCAGCGGCCGGAGGTGTTACGACCCCTCGATACGCAGAAATGCTGGCCGGGGGAATGGAGCGAACCCGTGCCCGCGTTCCGGATACAAACCGGTCAACAAATTACAACTGGACATCGGGTTCCGATTCTGTTAGTAAAAAAACGCACCAGAAAAAATCTGAACCTGTCAGACATTCAACAGGCACCCGTCAATCTGGCTGATCACACCCCTGCAGGGTTTTTGATCAGCGGTATCTGCAAAAAACGCTGTCTGTTATCGAATAATAAACTGTAACATCTGCAATCAACCTGAAACCGCGAGAACGCTTCTCCCGGCACCCCCATGCGAATGGCGTGCCGGATGGATTCGGGATTTTCCGTTTGGCGGGTTGGATGGCCTAGACCATCTGTTCCATCGAAACAGCGAATCTCAAAGGAGACCTCATGGCTAGAGAAAACCACGTTTTAGTAGATGACCTTAAACATGATCTGGACAAGGGAAGGATCAGCCGTCGTGAATTCATCCGTTATGCGGCCCTGCTCGGAGTTTCTGCGACTGCCGCCACCCAGATGGCTGGCATGATGGTCTTCCCGTCCACCGCTGCAGCCGCCGCGGTCAAACGGGGAGGTGCATTGCGGATTGCGGCACCGGTTCACAAAGTGACCCACCCGGCCCAGTTTTCCTGGATTTCACCCTCCAACCAGTTACGTCACGTCTGCGAATATCTCACTTACACGGATGAAAACAATGTGACCCACCCCCATCTGCTGAAAAACTGGGAGGCCAGCGATGATCTGAAAACCTGGACCCTGAATCTGCGCAGTGGCATCAAATTCAGTAACGGCGATGCCTTCACGGCGGACGATGTGATCTTTACCTTTAATGAGTGGTTCAAGAAGAGTGTGGGTTCCTCCATGAAAGGGATGATGGGGGGTTACCTCGATCCGGGCGGCATTGAAAAGCTTAACCCTCTTGCAGTGCGGCTGCACTTGAAGGTTCCTGAAATCGGGATTCCGGAACATCTGTTCCACTATCCGGCTGTCATGTTGAATCACCGGACCTTTGAGGGAGATTTCATCAAGGCACCCGACGGCACCGGACCCTATACCCTTGAAAAGTACGTTGAGGGAGAACGGTGTGTGCTCAAGCGTCGCAGCGGATACTGGCGCAAGGGCATGGACGGCAGTGCCCTGCCATACCTGGATCAGATCGAGTTTATCGATATGGGCACCGAAATGGCACCCATGATCTCCGCCATGAAATCCGGGGAGATCGACATGATCGATTTTGGAGACATTGGCGGATCCGAGGCGTTTCAGGCTTTGAAAAACGACAACCGGGTCAATGTCTACCCCGTTGCAACCAACCAGACCCGTATTCTGCGTATGCGGGTTGACATGAAGCCCTGGTCGGACAACCGGGTGCGCAAGGCGTTGAAGCTCTGTCAGCATCGGGAAAAGATTCTGGCGCTCTCCTATTTCGGCCAGGGTCTGCCGGGTCAGGACATGCATGTCAGTCCCAAGCACCCGGAGTACTGCCCCATTGAGACACCCGCCTATGACCCTGTCCAGGCGAAGCAACTGCTCCAGGCAGCCGGCTACCCCAACGGTCTGGATGTGAATCTGGCCGTCGGTAACGGCTGGAAAGAGATCGTCCGCTATGCGGAAATCCTGAAGCAGGATGCCCTTCCGGCCGGATTCCGGATTAACATTCAAACCATGCCCAACAGCCAGTACTGGGAAAAATGGACGGAAGTCGACCTGGGGATTACGACCTGGGCCCATCGACCCCTGGGCACCATGGTGCTTAACCTGGCCTATGTAGGGGATGACAACGGCAAGCCGGTGGCCTGGAATGAATCCCGGTGGGTCGACCCGGAGTTCTCAACGTTGCTGAAACAGGCCAATGGGACCCTGGACCTGGAAAAACGGCGTAAAATTTTCTGCCAGCTGGAGAATATCCAGCAGGAGCGGGGGTCCATCGCCAATGCGTTCTGGATCAACGTCTGGACAATCGCCCGTCAGCGTGTTCAGAACGTGGTGTCCCACCCCAGCCTGTACCTGAATCTGGACGAGCTCTGGGTCAATGGCTAGGAGTGTGTTTCCGATGCGCTGCAGCCTCCCACGACGGGCTGCAGCGATTTTTTAAAACCGGGTTTACCGGCTGTCTGCACACTATTCAGATCTGTTTTCATGTTGAAATTTGTCCTGCGTCGTTTTTTTCTGCTGCTGTTGACCATGTTCCTGGTTTCCATCGCTGTCTTTGTGATCGTGGAATCCTCTCCCGGCAATATCGCCAAAAACATCCTCGGTGCTTTTATCACACCTGAGCAGGAAGCCTCCTTTCTGGCACAGATGGGTCTGGATCAGCCGCTGCCCAGCCGTTACGTTTCCTGGTTGATTGGCAGCGACTGGCGGGCCGAGGCCAAAGTCGGCCTGCCGCTGACCCGTGTCCTGACCGAACAGGGTTTCTATGAATGGTGGGCCGTCACCAAAGAGGGTGACCGTTACCGCTGGGAGCTCAACGGTGAAGATATTATCGCTACCATTCAAAAGCAGGATGGGACCATTGTTGAAAAAAACGACAACGGACGCTGGCAGACCAATGGAAAGGCAGGCTCTTTCTTCTGGGGCGTCGACAACCAGAATCATGTGGTGCGCTGGGAAAAAGGGTCCACCCAGGAGGTCTGGTCTTTCGTGGTCGGGGCCGGCTGGAAAAAATCAACCGGTGGTCCAGTCGCATACATTCCTCTGAAAAAGGGGTTTCTGCGGGGCGATCCCGGCGTGTCCCTGAGGACCGGCAGACCCGTTGAAAAGAGCATCTTTGTCAGACTGAGAAACTCCATGGTCCTGGCAGGCATCGCCTTTGTGATTGTGATGCCCCTGGCGGTTGTCCTGGGCATTATTGCCGGGTTGCGTGAAGGATCCCTGCAGGACCGTTTTCTGTCCATATTTGGAATGACCTTCTCGGTGATCCCCGAATTCGCCACCGGTATCTTTCTGATCCTGATCATGTCCCACTGGCTGGAACTGGTACCCGGGGCAACCGTCTTCGGGGGCGACTACCCCTGGGAACACCCGGATATGCTGATCCTGCCAGTACTGACCCTGACCCTGATCGAACTGGGATATGTGCTGCGTATTACCCGGGCCAGCATGGCGGAAGTAATGAAGTCTGCCTATATCCGGACCGCCTATCTCAAGGGACTGCCAACATTCAAGGTCATCACGAAGCATGCTGTCCGAAATGCGCTGATCGCGCCCATCACCGTCATCATGCTGCATGTCAACTGGCTGATGGGTGGTATTGTGATTGTGGAGGTGGTTTTTGGCTATCCGGGTCTGGGACAGTATCTACTGGATTCCGCGTTGTACAAGGATATCAATGCGATTGAGGCCGGAACCATGATCATGGTGATGATCGCCGTGGGCACCCAACTGCTGGCCGACATCCTCTACACCTTTCTCAATCCGCGAATTCGTTACTCGTAATAGACCATGGCACCATTGAACCATTTGATCAACGAAATCAAAAAGGGTCTGGCCATTCTGTTTGCATCCAAAACAGCGGTGGTCGGTCTGGTGATCGTGCTTTTCTGGCTGGGGGTTGCCCTGTTTGCTCCCCTGATCACGGAATACGGGCCCCTGGAGCAGGACTGGAAAGCGCCCAACCAGGGTCCCTCCCTGGAACATGTTCTGGGGACCGATGAACTGGGCCGGGATCTCTGGTCCCGGCTGGCTTACGGCGCGCAGATCGTGCTGGTGATCCTGCCGGTGACAGAGACCTTCTGGCTTCCAGGCGGCACCGCCATTACGGGCGTGCTGGTCTCACTGATGCTGGGTGCGGTCCTCGGCCTGGTGGCGGGCTATCGGGGTGGCTGGTGGGATGAGATCATCATGCGGCTGCTGGACGCCATGATGTCGATCCCGGTCATTCTGCTGTATCTGATTATCGTTGCCGCCATCGGTGCTTCTGCGGTCAACGTGGTCTTTGCCATCGCGATTGTAGGGACCCCCGGTGTCGCCAGACTGGTCCGGGGTCTGACCCTGGATATCAAAACCCGGGATTATGTCCTGGCAGCTCAGACCCGGGGCGAGCACATGATCTATATCATCCTGCGGGAGATTCTGCCCAATGCCAAGGGACCGATCATTATCGATGCCATGCTGCGGGTCGGATATGCCATTTTCGCCATGGGGACACTTGGATTTCTGGGCCTGGGCCTGCCACCCCCGTCACCCGACTGGGGCAGCATGGTAGCCAAAGGGCGTGAGTTCATTCTCGTGGGAAGCCCCTGGGCCGCTCTCTGGCCGTCGCTGGCGATTGCCTCGCTGGTTGTCGGTCTGAATCTGTTGGCAGATGGTCTCAATGAGGAGCTCTCCCGATATCAGTAGTCACGTTTTAAAGAACACCACGATCAGGCGGACCGGATCGGAAACCCCCTGTTCCGGGGTGTGACGCCAGTGTCGAGCGCCGGCTGATCCGCCCTGGAACGGTCGTTATTCTTTCAACAAGAGCAACAAAGCCACTATGAGCACGCCGACATCTTCTGACAGCAAACCGGTCCTTGAGGTCACGGATCTGGCCATCTCCTACAGCACCCGTAAAAGTCAGGTGCCTGCTGTCAGGGGCGTCAGTTTTTCCGTACGACCGGGAGAAACGGTGGGACTTGTGGGAGAGTCGGGTTGCGGTAAAAGCACCATTGCGTTTGGTATTCTGGACTTCCTGGGTGGCAACGGAAAAGTGGTCAACGGCAGTATCCGTTTTAAAGACGAAGAGCTGGTGGGCAAGTCAAGACAGGAACTGCGGCAGATTCGGGGCAACCAGATCTCCATGGTCTATCAGGATCCCATGCAGGCCCTCAATCCCACCCTGCCCATTGGGGAGCAGCTGACTGAAGTACTGACCACCCACCAGGCCATATCCCGCAGTGAGGCGCAAAAGAAGAGCCTGCAGATGCTGGATCGGGTTTATATGCCGGACGCAAAAACCATCATGAAGCGGTATCCCCATATGGTTTCCGGTGGGCAGCAGCAGCGGGTCGTTATTGCCATGGCCATGCTCAATAATCCGGCACTGCTGATTATGGATGAACCCACCACAGCCCTTGATGTCACGGTCGAGGCAGCGGTACTGGACCTGATCGAAGATCTGAAAAAGGATTTCAATACCGGGATTATCTTCATCACGCACAATCTGGGTGTTGTGGCCCGGGTCAGTGACCGGCTCTGTGTGATGTACGCAGGCGAACTCGTCGAAAAAGGGCAGGTCACCGAGATTTTCACAGCGCCCGCCCACCCCTACACTCGTGGTCTGCTCTGCTGTATCCCCAGGCTGACGGACAGTCTTTCGAACACCCAACTCTGGTCGATTCGGGGCAGCGTCCCCCATCCATCCGAGAGGGATCGCGCGTCCTGTATCTTCCTGCCCCGCTGTGACTGGCACAGGGAGAACCGTCCGGAATACAGCGCGGCCCTGATGCAATGTGGGGAGCGACATCCGGAACTGCTCGAGGTCTCAAAGGAGCATCACAGCCGCTGCGTTCTGGGTGCCGCCACCCTGAAAACGCCCTGGGACGACTATTTCAGGGGCAAAATGCGTCAGCTTTCTACAGATGAGGATGACGATGAAGCAACGGCCGATTTTGACAAGAATCTCGCTATTGTCCGGAATCTCAAGGTTTATTATGAACACGACACCAACAGCCTGAAGGATGTTCTGAAACTGCGGGAAAAATCCTATATCAAGGCCGTGGACGATGTCTCCCTGCGGATCAAGAAGGGCAGCATCCTGGGGATTGTGGGGGAATCCGGGTGTGGAAAAAGCACACTGGTCAAAGGGCTTATCGGCCTGGAAAAAATCAGGGGAGGGTCTGCCGAATTGATGGGGGTCGATATCTCCACTCCGGTCTTCAAGAGAAGTCTGGATACCATCAAAGAATTGCAGATGGTCTTTCAAAATCCGGACAGTACCCTGAACCCCACTTTTTCCATCGGCAAACAGATCGCCCGTCCGATCCGGAAATTCAAAACCGCCCCCCGGCACAAGGTCCGGAAGGAGGTCGAAAAACTCCTGAGCGCGGTCAAACTGGATGCCTACTACTACGACCGGCTGCCGAGACAGCTCAGCGGAGGCGAAAAACAGCGCGCCGGCATTGCCCGGGCCCTGGCCAGCAAACCCAACCTGATCATCTGTGACGAACCGGTCTCCGCACTGGATGTTTCCGTGCAGGCAACCGTGCTGAATCTGTTGAACGACATCAAGTTTGAATTCGGCTCGACCCTGATTTTCATCGCCCACGACCTGAGTGTCATGCGCTTTATCTCCGATTTTATCGCTGTCATGTACCTCGGAAAAATCGTGGAGTACGGTCCTGTTGACCGTATTTACCCGCCCCCCTATCACCCTTACACGGAAGCCCTCCTGTCTGCCGTGCCGATTGCAGATCCCACCGCCAGAAGCACGCGCATCCGTCTGGAAGGGGATGTTCCCAGTGCTCTCAACCCCCCTTCCGGGTGCCATTTTCACACCCGCTGTCACCGGCGTAACCTGCTGGCAGATGGCGGTGGTATCTGCGAAAAAGAGACCCCCCCCAGACAGAAAACCGGGGACGGTCACTTTCTTTATTGCCACATCCCCATCGAAACCTTGCAGAAAGCCGCAGCAGAGACCGGGGATTAGGCCGAAACCGCTTTCACACCGGCCTGCTTTTTTCGATGAGGGTTATGAGCGATCCATTGTTTTTCCATGCACCGCCGCTGCGATATCTGGACCAAGAGCGAATGCAGCAGATCCATCAGGCGACACTCGGGCTCATGCAGGACTTTGGCTGTCGCATTCTGCACAACGGGGCACGGGCACTGCTGGCAGTGAAAGGAGCCACCGTCAGAGACGATGGCCAGGTACAGATCCCGGCAGCGATGGTGGAATGGGCCATCCGTCAGGCTCCAGAACAGATAACGATTTACAATCGCAATGGTCAGCCGGTGATGAAATTGCAGGAGCGCAACGTCTACTTCGGCACCGGTTCTGACTGCAACTATCTCCTGGATCCCGACACCAACCGACCCCGGGAATTTCGCTTCAGCGATGTGGTCGATGGGATCCGGCTGGCGGACAGCCTGCCCCATATCGATTTTATCATGAGCATGGGCCTGGCAGCGGAATTGAATCAACGGACATCGTTTCAGGAAAAATTTGCGGCCATGGTGCAATATTCAACCAAGCCCCAGGTTGTGATCTCGGGTCCGGAGATTGGGGTCCTGGAGGATATCATCGATATGGCGGCGGTCCTGGCTGGCGACCGGGACCATCTGAGCCGGAAACCGACCTTTCTGCTGCTGGCCAACCCCACATCACCGCTGGTTCATTCGGCTGAGACCGTGGATCAGATCCTGGTGATGGCCGCAAACCGGCTGCCGGTGATTTACACCCCCGGTCTGATGGCCGGGGCCACCTGCCCGGTAACCATCGCCGGTGCCATGGTCCAGGCAAACGCGGAGATCCTTTGTGGACTCGTTATCCACCAGCTCACGGCACCCGGTGCGCCTTTTGTTTTTGGTGCCGGGATGTCCCCCCTGGATATGAAGAGCGGACAGCCGACCTACGCAGCACCGGAAGCCGTCATGGCCCAGGCCGGAATCTGCCAGCTGGGACGTGAGCTGTACAAGCTGCCGACCTGGGGTTTTGGGGGATGCAGCGCTTCCAAACTGTGTGATGAACAGGCAGTGAACGAAGCAACGGCATACCTCCAGGCTTCTGCCTGGATGGGGACCAACCTGGTTCACGATGTGGGATACCTTGAATCTGGCTTGACCTACTCTTTTGAATATCTGGTTCTCTGCAACGAGTTTATCGGTCAAATCCGGCGCATGATGACCGGTATTGTTGTTGATCCGGAACACCTGGCTCTGGACACCATCCGCAGCGTCGGACCCGGGGGGACATTTCTCACGGATCCCCACACCATGACCCATTTCCGGGATAACTGGGTGCCGGATCTGACCGATCGCAGAACCCGCAAGATGTGGGAGAAACAGGGGGAACAATCCATGGGCCGCAAGGCCATCAAACGGGTCAGACACATTCTGGCCGACTGGCAACCCCAGATGCTCGCTCCCGAACTCCTGGCGAAACTGCGGGCAGTCTGCGACCTCCATTGAAAGTCCTGAAACGATGGAGATTTATTTCAACGATAACTGCGATTGTGGCTTCCTTTTTTTCCCTTTCAGGCGCAGAATAAGGGTACAACAACCCTTTTTCGGTGAAACATGCAAAAGAAACCGCTGCACAACCTTGATATTGATCTCACGACTGGAACACACCGGTTGTCGCCGCTGCCGGCCGATATCACCTCCGGAAACCTTGGCGGACGCGGGTATAATGTTGCCTATCTGTATGAGAATCTCGCTGTCGATGTCGGACCCCTGGATCCAGACAACATCCTGATGTTCTCGGCCGGTCTGCTGACGGGTGGACCCGCACCGGCGTCATCCCGGGTGCATGTGAACGCACGCTCCCCCCTGACCGGTATCCTGGGGAGTTCCAACATCGGCGGGAATATCGGCAGGGCCTTTCGCGGGGCCGGTATCCAGACGATCATCATCCGCGGCAGGGCAGCGGCACCCCGATACCTGTTTATCGATGGCTCAACCATCCACCTGCGGGATGCCGGCGATCTTTGGGGGAAGGATACCTGGCAGACTCAGGATCTGCTCGAGGCCCGGTATAAAGACCAGGATCTGCAGATCCTGACCATTGGACCGGCAGGAGAAAACCGCACCCGGTTTGCCTGTATCATATCGGACAAAGACCATGCTGCAGGCAGGACCGGGATGGGTGCCGTGATGGGATCCAAAAACCTGAAGGCGATCGTGATCAACAACAGGCCTTCCCCTGCACATTCTCTGGACGTTCCTGCCCGGGAGGCCATCCGTCAATATGTCCGTGCCATCCGCACATCCCCGGAATTTCAGACTTTCGCCGAGTACGGCGGTGCCGGTTACATCAAATGGGCGGATGACCTGGGGATCCTGGCCACCCGCAACTACCGGCAAAACCGGTTTGAAGCCATCGATCGCATCGATGGTAAGAAACTCCGGGAGAAGCTGGTCCGGTCAAGGGGTTGCCGTGGCTGTCCGGTCCACTGTAAAGCCCAGCTGAACCTTGCCCCCGAGGAGCAGCCACCGACGTTTTCAGTCCGGCCGGAGTTCGAGTCCATGGTCAACCTGGGCTCCAAATGTGGTCTGGAAGATCTGGATACCCTGGTAAAAATCGATAATCTCTGCACCCGTCTGGGTCTGGATGTCATCTCCGCCGGCAACGCCATTGCGTTTGCCATGGATCTGTCTCAACGGGGCATCCTCTCGCCCGAAAGCGCAGCGGGTCTGGATCTTTCCTGGGGGAACGGGGAAACCATGCTGACCCTGCTGGAGCAGATGACCACCCGTACCGGGCTGGGGGCCATTCTGTCCCTGGGTGTCCGCAAAGCGGCTGAATTGATCGGCAATGGTGCCGACCTGCATGCCCCCCATGTCAAGGGCCTGGAACTGGCGGCCTATCATCCGTACAATATCATGGGAACCGCCCTGGGATATGCCGTTTCCAATCGGGGGGGCGATTTCAGCAATATTTACGCCTCCATGGAGTACACCTGGTCTCCTGAAAAATCCCAGCTGGAATTTGGTACCATCACCTCGGTGGAGATCGGCGCCATTTACGGGAAGGCCCAACTGGTCAAACGCGCCATGCTGGTCAATGTGGCACTGGATTGTATCGGGTTGTGCAAGGTTCCGGTTCTCTCGCTGCTGGGAAAATTCGATCTGGTGGATGAGGCAGTGCTGGTGACCACCCTGACCGGACAACCGGTTTCTGCAGCGGAGCTGCTGCACATCGGGGAGCGGGTCTCCAACCTGGAACGGCTGTTCAATCTAAAATTCGGCGTGCGGACGGAAGATGACCGGTTGCCGCAGATGTTTTTCAACCCTGAAGTCCTCTCCAGCGGCCAACCGGCAAAGGCCCCGGATTGGATGGAGTTCATGATCAAGAAGTTTTACGAGGAGATGGGCTGGTGCGCCGAGGGGCGTCCAACCCTGCAAAAACTGCTGCAGCTGGATATCCCGGCACCCGGTGGTTGGGGCCAATTCCCGGAAAAGACGGGATAGGCGCCCTGCCAAACTCCCCATCATCATTCAGAAAAGGAACAATCACGTGAATTTGGAAAACAGGATATTGACACCCACCTTAACGGTTTTGTCAAATGAAGATAAAAGCAGGATACTGAACGCCGCCCTTCATGTCATCGAAGAGATGGGTCAGCAGGTCACCCATCCGGGGACACTGGATCTCTTGAGGAAAAATGGATTGGAAGCGGATGGTGAGGGGGTGGTCAGGATCCCGGCCAACGTCATTCGGCAGGCCATCCGTTCCGTCCCCAAAAGCGTCCGGATCTATGACCGGGAAGGCAACCTGGCGATGGATCTGGGCGGACGACGGTCCTATTTCGGGAATGGCTCCGACCTGATTTTCGCCCAGGATCCCGGCACCCGGGATCGTCACCAGTGTACCCTGGAGGATGCCGTCAAGGCTGCGAAAGTCGCCGATGCCCTGCCCAATATCGATTTCATCATGTCTTTTGCCCATCCCCATGACATCGACCCGAAACGGGCCTACCTGGTCAGCTTCCAGACCATGGTGGAGAACTCCGTCAAGCCCATTGTCAACATCGCAGACAATCTGGCGGACCTGACCCGGATCTGGGAGATATCCACAGTGATCCGGGGCGGTGAAGCCGAACTGAGGGAAAAGCCCTACTGGGTCCACTATGACGAACCCAACAGCCCCATGAAGCACCCGGCCAATGCCCTGGAGAAGCTCATATTCTGCGCCGAAAAGGAGATGCCGGTCATCTACTCACCGGCCCCCATCGCCGGCTCAACGGCTCCCATCACCATTGCGGGTCACATCGTCCAGGGATTGTCCGAATCCCTTTTTGGTCTGGCCATTCACCAGCTGGTCAAGCCCGGGGCACCATTCCTGCTGGGGATGGGACCCGCCGTGCTGGATATGGCAAACGGACAGTGCTCCTATAACGCACCGGAATACCTGATGGCCTATATGGGAATTGTCGAGATGGCAAAATTTCTGGATATCCCCAACTGGGGCTATGCCGGCACGAGCGATGCACAGCTGCCTGACGGTCAGGCAACCTACGAGGCGGGTCTGGAAACCTTTATCGCATCCACCCTGGGCTCCAATCTCAACCACGATGTGGGATATATTGATTTCGGGCTGACTGGTTCGCTGGAGATGATGGTGATTGTCAACGAGATTATCGACCAGGTCCGACGTATTCAGCGGGGAATCCCTGTCAACGATGAAGAGCTGGCCCTGGACGCCATCTCCGATGTTCGGCACAGGGATAACTACCTGGGGCATTCCCACACCCTGAAGCATTTTCGCAGCACCCAGTGGCGGCCCAGGCTGATGACCCGCCCCAGTCACCAGCAGTGGGTCCAAGAGGGCAGCCGGACACTGCTGGAAAAGACAACCCTCAAGTTGCAGGAGATCCTGGAAAATCACCAGCCCAAACCGCTGACCGCAGAAAAACGCCGCGCCATCGAGACTATTGTGGATCAGTTCCAGCCCGTCTGAGCGGTTTGATCCGCAGATACCTGCCGAAGTGGTCTGTCAGCCATTGCAGTGGTTCATATAGACCGACGATGAATGTCAAAGCCCCTCGACTTTAATTACACGACAATCTGGTTCACAGATCACTGGTTAAACCAGTCCAGCAGGCTTTGACGGGTCGGCTGGATGGAATAGGGGTTGATACTGAAGGTCCGAAAGCCGATCTCCAGAAGCTTGCCGAGCACAGACGGGTCCGCGGCAATTTCGCCACAGATTTCGATCTCTTTTCCTGAATCCCGGAGCTTGTCGAAAATCATCGCCAGCAGGCGGACAAAGGCTTTTGTGTCGGGGTTATACATACTGCTGACACTGGGATTGTTGCGATCCACCGCACAGAAATACTGAAAGAGATCGTTGGTCCCGATACTGAAAAAATCTGCTGTTTTGACCAGCTCTTCGAGGACAAACACCGCTGACGGAATCTCAATCATCGCGCCAATTGGGGGAACCGGCACCTTTTTTTCCGCCGCCCGCTCCCGGATCATCCCGGCAATACAGCCAAATTCTGACGCTTCACTGATAAAGGGAATCAGGATCTTCACCGGATGACGGGTACTGACTTCCAGCAGGGAGTCGATCTGATTGTTTAACAGGTCAACCTCCTTCAACAGCAGCCGAATCCCCCTTAACCCCAGCGCCGGATTTTCTTCGGCAGACGCATGCCGGCTCTGCTTGTCTGCACCGATATCCAGCAACCGGAATATGATGGGCCCCGAGGGAAAGGCTTCCGCCAACTGTCGATAGAGCTTGAGCTGCGTCTCGTAGTCGAACGCCCCCTTGTTTTGAAGAAAGAATATCTCGGTCCGTACCAGCCCGATACCGTCTGCACTTAAACTGGCCGCTTTTTCCGCATCCAGGATACTGGATACATTGGCCAGAACCTGGGCTCCGTGCCGGCTGATTTTGTTGATGTAGGGGACAGCCAGAATTTCGGTCTTATGGGACTGCCGATGCTCGTTTTGACGACGGAGATAGGCCTGCCGGGTTTTTTCCGACGGATTGACAATGACTTCCCCCTTGTACCCGTCCACGATGATGGTCTTGGCCGCCTCGGTATTCCCCAGCAGATTCCGAACCCCGCTGACTGCCGGGATCTGCCGGCTTCTGGCCAGAATCGCTGTATGAGAGGTCGGGCCGTCTTTTTCGGTGATAAATCCGCAGACCTTTTCCATATCCAGGGAGGCTGTTTCCCCCGGGGTCAGACGATCGGAAATCACAATACTGTTGTCATGGAGTGCTGTCTCCTTGTTCAACACACCCAGGTTGGTCAGGAGGCGCTGGCAGATATCCTCCACATCAGCTGCCCTTTCCTTGAGATAGGGATCGGGAATGGCTCGAAATTTCTTGATATAGTTCTCTGAAACGTGGCGGATGGAAAAGGCTGCGCCTTTGTTATAGTTGCGGATATGGTGCACCATATCCCTTTTGAAGGAGCCGTCCTGAAGCATCAGCAGATGGGCATGGAAGATATCCGAACTGAAGGGCTCATCACTCGCTTCGATTTTGGTGATCAGCTCACTCAAATCTATTTTCGTGGCATCAAAAGCATAATTCAGATCCCTGATTTCATTTTCCGGGTCGTAGGACTCCTGGGTACTTTCGATATAGTTATATATCACGTGAACCGGACGCCCGACGGCAATTCCATCAGACAGGGCAATACCCTGCAGGACCAGGTCCTGCTGCTGACGCAGCTGTTTGGTCTCCTCGGTGACTTCCAGCAGATTGAACTTCAATACCAGACCCGAGACAATCGAGGAAACCGTGACCAGCAGTTTTTCCATCACGGGTGTGCCTTCCCGGTTCTCCTTGAACTGAAAAACCAGGACCCCGAAGCTGGACTTGCGATTCTTGAGGGGGACCCCGATGAATGTGTTGAAGGGCTCCTCGCCGATCCCGGGAAAATATTTGAAACTGTCATGTTTGGTGGCATTGTTGACAATCAGATACCGGTCATTGCTGAAGGCCAGACCGGTCAACCCCTCTGTCAATCCCATGCTCACCTTGCCCACCGCATCCTGGTGCAGACCCTTGGTGGCTGACAAAAGCAGGCCATCCCTGGTTTTATTGAGAAGATAGATCGAGCAGACATCACTCTCCATAAACCGGCTCAGGTGACCCACCACCTTCCGCAGGGCACTACCGTGGGAATTGGTATTAATGATGATATTGCTGATATTGTGCAGCAGTTCGATGTTTTCCATGGGAATTCCGGTCGTTATCGACCCTGTCGGATTGTGTTATCGGGTTGAATTCAATATTCTGAAAAAGATGCTGTTTCTATGGAGGATCAAACCAGAGGCCCCCGCATCGGATCTCAGATCCCTGAAACCCAGCCAGGAAGTAACACAATGGCTCACCCTCTCACCTCTGGGCTGACTGCCAGTTTTTTACCAGCGTCTGCCAATAGGCCACGCCGACCGGCAGCAGGGCATCGTTGAAATCGTATCTGGACTGGTGCAGCATGCCCCCGGCTTTGGGCTCACCAGCCCCCACGGCAATATAGGCCCCCGGTTTCTCCTGCAGCATAAAGGCAAAATCCTCCGACCCCATCACAGGCGGCATATTCGTCATCACCTTGTCAGGCCCGGCTGTCTGTTTCGCCGCCTCAATGGCGGCTCTGGTCTCATCGCTGCTGTTGACAACCGCCGGGTAACGTCGTTCATATGAAAAATCGATCTTTACCCCCATGGATTTCGAGACACCGTCGATGATCTCACCCATGCGGGTCTGGATGGTATCCTGGATATGAGCTTGAAAATGCCGGGTGGTTCCTGTGAGCACCACATCGTCGGGAATAATGTTGTAGGTTGTCCCGCCATGAATTTGTGTGACACTGATCACGGAAGCCTGAACAGGATCGAGGTTGCGGCTGACAATACTCTGGAACTGATTAATCAGATGGGCCGCAGCTACAATCGGGTCCCTGCCCAGCTGGGGCATGGCGGCATGCCCCCCCGTACCCTTGAGATGGATGTCGAAAATATCAAAGGCAGCCATCATGGGACCGTCACAAATGGCAAAAACACCGAGGGGAAGGATCGGAAAATTATGGAGTCCAAACACTGCCTTGACCGGAAATCGCTTGAACAGTCCGTCCCTGACCATGGCACCCCCCCCACCTTCGTTCTCTTCAGCCGGCTGAAAAATAAAATGAACCGTCCCGTTGAAATCATCGCTTTCAGACAGCAGCCGTGCTGCCCCCAGAAGCATGGTGGTGTGTCCGTCATGACCGCAGGCATGCATTTTCCCGGGATTTTCCGATCGATAGGGAAGGTCCCCTTCCTCCTGGATATCCAGGGCGTCCATATCGGCCCGCAGTCCAATGGCCGGTTTCCCGCTCGATCCCCGCTCCAGGGTTCCCACCACACCGGTTCCGGCGATCCCGGTTTCCACCTTGAGACCAAACGAGGCGAGTTTTTGAGCAACAAATTCGGCGGTACGGACCTCTTCAAAAGCGGTCTCGGGCCAGGCATGCAGCTTATGGCGCCAGTCTGTCAGTTCAGGAATCAGTGCCTTAATTTTCTGGTTGGTATTCATTGTCATTGCTCTCATTCTTTCGCAGGTCCCGGCAAATGCAAGGGTCTCAGCGAAGGGTTGGCATTGCCTGACGCATCAGGCGTTCAGGGCCTGGTCAAAGTCTTCAATGATATCATCGGCGTTCTCGATACCGACGGTCACCCGAATCATATCCGGGGTCACGCCGGCGGCCTTCTGGTCTTCCGGAGAAAGCTGCTGATGAGTTGTCGTGGACGGCTGGATAACCAGGGTTTTGGCATCCGCCACATTGGCCACCAGGGATGCCAGCTTCACATGTTTAACAAACCGGCGTCCGGCATCTTCACCCCCCTTGACCCCAAACGTAAAAATAGATCCAAACAGATCTTTCTGAAACAGTTTTTTTGCCAGTTCGTGATCCTTGTGGCTGGGCAGCCCGGCAAAACTGACCCAGGAGACCTGAGCATGGGTTTCCAGAAAACGCGCCAGTTTCAGCGCATTTTCGCTGTGCCGTTCAACCCTGAGGTGTAATGTTTCCAACCCCTGCAGAAAAAGAAACGAGTTGAAAGGGCTGACCGCCGCGCCGATATCCCTCAGCAAGGTCACCCGCAATTTGATGATATAGGCCGCCTCCTTAAAACTGTCGGTATAAACCAGCCCATGGTATGACGGGTCCGGCTGGCACAACTGGGGAAATTTCCCGCTGCCTGCCCAGTCAAACTTCCCTGAATCGATAACCACGCCGCCGATGGATGTGCCGTGACCGCCGATAAACTTGGTGGCGGAATGAATGATGATATCGGCTCCATGTTCAAACGGCCGACAGATAATCGGCGTCGTAAAGGTGCTGTCGACAATTAACGGAATGCCGTGTTTGTGGGCAATTGCGGCAATGGCAGGGATATCGCTGATATTGCCGTCCGGATTGCCAATGGTTTCAGCATAGATGGCCCGGGTTTTGTCCGTTATCAGCGATTCCAGCGAGGTGATGTCGGCCCCGTTGCCAAAGCGCACGGTGATCCCAAAGTGACGCAGGGTATGGCTGAACATCGTATGGGTGCCGCCATAGAGATTCGATGTGCTGACGATTTCATCCCCGGCACCCGCAATATTGCTGATAGCCAGGAAGATGGCAGATTGACCCGAGGAGACACCCAGTGCACCAACACCCCCTTCCAACGCCGTCATCCGTTTTTCAAACACATCGGTGGTCGGGTTCATGATGCGGGTGTAGATATTGCCAAACTCTTCCAGGGCAAACAGACGAGCACCGTGTTCCGGGCTGTCAAAGGTATAGGAGGTGGTCTGATAAATCGGCACCGCCCTTGAATGCGTCGCTGAATCCGGTGTTTGCCCCGCATGGACCGCCCGGGTTTCGATTCTGTATAGTTCTGTCATGATCCCTTTCTGATATCAGGTTTACCCCAAAGTAGCACACCGATTGGATGATCATGGGGAAATCCAGTTGCTTCCCCTGACCGTTATCCGATCATGTTGCCGGTCAGACCCCCAACCAGTTATAACTGGTTTCGGTATAAAGATACTTGATCCACTGGCTGAAAAATTCATTGCGATGGGAACGCCAGCTGTTTACCGGTTTTTCCAGATCAAAATTGACCGGTTCGGCCACATCCGTCCTTTTTTTGGCCTTGTCCCGCAGACTCTCCTCCCGCAGACGACCCGAGTTATACTCCGGATGCCCCAAATGCATCATCAGCCGCCGATCTGTTGTTTCAAAAATGACATACCCCGCCGCATCAGAATAAGCCAGCAGATTGATGTTGCCCTTGTCCCTTTCTGTTTCCAGGACAAGGTCAGGATATCCCGAATGCCGACTTTGGGGACAGCAGAAAATATCATCCGAATCGCCGGTGATAATGTGATGAATCGCGATATTTCGGGTCGGATACACACCGAACAGTTTCGATTGCAGCCGTGTCTTATCGATACCGATACTCTTGGCCAGTGCCATACCGCCCCAGCCGATGCCCAGCGTGGAAATGATGTTTTTGCGGGCGTAGCCGATGATGCTCTGCACCTCTTCCCAGTAGGGTATCTCATCAAACTCCAGTTCCTCCACGGATGCCCCGGTAATGATCAACCCGTCCAGCGGTCTGTCGCTGACGGCCTCTTTGAATGAGACGTACAGATCCTTGAGATGCTCGCGGCTGGAGGTATCATAGTTATAGGTACTGAGCTTGATCCAGACGGGAATAATCTGAAGAATCGACTTTCCCAGAGGATAGAGCAGGTTGAATTCATACGTCTGAATATTGGACATGATATTCAGCATTCCGATCCGTAGCGGTCTGATATCCTGTTTGGCCGCATCTCCGGAAGAAATACAGGTGATGTTGTTCGATTCCAGCGCCGCCTGGGCGTGATAAAACTCTGGCAGAATAATCGTCATGTTCGGTTATCGATTGAAATCAATCTCCTGGCAGGCGGCTTTCAAAGACTGCTGATCCTGAACTGTCAGCTTGGCGAAAATGCCATCCTGCAGGTGTGTTGAACGTGATATCGTACCTGGGACATCCGTCCCTCAGGCCGGGTTCTGATAATCAAAGGTGCGGGTCTTGAGCTCTTCGTTCAGCAGATCACGGATGGTCACATCCTGCAGCACCTGTTTCTGGGCCTGCTGCATTCGGATCCAGACCGGACGGGTGACACAGTCGTCAACCCGATCACAGACAGAGGGGACCAAAATACACTCGGACGGAACGATTTCCCCCTGGAGCGATTCGAAGATTTCAAGCAGGGTGATACTTTCGGGAGGCCGACTGAGAACAAAACCGCCTTTGACCCCTCGCAGAGAGCGGACAATATCGCGGCTTTTCAAATCCAGGAGAATATTTTCAAGATAGGAATCATCGAGTTCCTGATTGGCGGCTATCTCCCTTCGGGTGGTGGGTCGAATCGGGTAATTACGACCGATTTCAACAATGGCCCGGATTCCGTACCGGCATCGGGTAGTAATTTTCATCGCTTTATCAAAATTTTCAGCCTTGAATTGGAAAACGGAACGAGCGGTTTTTCATGCCAACCGAACCGAACGCGTGCTTGTGAGTCGTGTCTGGACTACCCAAATCGGCACCAAGTATACTGACTATTATGCTGAATTCTGCCTCCCCTTGGCAAGCAATGAATGTGGGGGAAGGGATGTTTTTCCGAAACATCCCTTAAAACCGGACCGCAGCTGAGGCAGGTTCAGTTTCGGATGCGCTGCAGAACCTTTCCGCCCCGTATGCTGATGACCACCTCTTCAATGGGGATATCCATTCCGGAAAGTTCCAGCCCTTTTTTAACCATCATCGGCAGCCCGGAACAGCAGGGGACCTCCATAATCAGCACGGTAATGCTTTTCAAACCGGCAGAGCGAAAGATATCCGCAAATTTCTGGACATAGGCCTGGCCGTCGTCGAATTTGGGGCAGCCCATCATCATCACCTTATCTTTCAGAAATTCCTGGTGAAAGTTGGGCGTTGTCGCAGGCGCACAATCCGCTACAATCAACAGGTCCGCTCCCTTGAGAAACGGGGCCTGCGGCGGGACCAGATTAATCTGGATCGGCCAGTGGGTCAGTGCCGAGTTTTCAGCAATGGTTGTCACCGGTCTGTTGGCTTGCTGGCAGGACCCCATGGGCATGAAGGTTTGGATTTTAGAGGAGCAGCAACCTGCTGCAGGAGCAGCCTGTTCCAGTTGCGTTTCCTTTTCCAGGACTTTCAAGTGTTCCGCCACAGCTGCCTCATCAAACGCATCGGCTTCCCGTTCCACAATTTTCAGGGCATCAACCGGACAATCGCCGATACAGGCACCCAAACCATCACAGAACATCTCCTTGACAACCTTCGCCTTGCCATCGATGATCTGAATAGCGCCCTCTTCACAGGCAACGACACAGTTGCCGCATCCATCACACAGGTCTTCATCGATTTCAATGATTTTTCTCATTTCTTTCACAGGTCACGCTCCATATCACATATTTAAAAAATTCAACCCCGTCCCTGCCCGCTGTCGGGCAGGGTAACAGAAGCAGCAGAAGGATCAGCCCAGGATTGCCTTCAAGTCTTCGGCCGGTGTTTTGATCGGCATAATGTTGAAATTCTCAACCAGGACATTCAGCACATTGGGTGAGATAAATGCCGGCAGGCTTGGTCCCAGACGGATGTTCTTGATTCCAAGATGCAGCAGTGTCAACAGGATCACCACTGCTTTCTGCTCGTACCAGGATAGCACCATGGAGAGCGGCAGATCATTGACGCCACACTCAAATGCCTCGGCCAGGGCAACAGCCACTTTGATTGCCGAATAGGCATCGTTGCACTGTCCCACATCCAGCAACCTGGGAATACCACCGATATCGCCCATTTCCTTGTCAAAAAAGCGAAATTTTCCACAGGCCAGTGTCAGCACCACGCAATCGTCCGGCACCTGGTCCACAAACTCGGTATAATAGTTGCGTCCGGGTTTGGCTCCATCACAACCGCCCACCAGAAAAAAGTGGCGCAGAGCACCGGACTTGACAGCGCCGACGACCGTCTCAGCCAATCCGAGGATGGCATCGTGCCCGAATCCCACATGAACCGATTTTCCGTTTCTGTCTTCCGTAAAACCGGGCATCTCCAGCGCTTTTTCAATCACCGGGGCAAAGTTTTTATCGGCAATATGGGTCACATCCGGCCAGCCCACCAGACCGGTCGTAAAGATATTCCCCTTGTAGTTATCGGCCGGCTCCTGGATGCAGTTGGTGGTCATGAGAATGGCTCCCGGAAATGCGGCAAATTCCTTGCGCTGGTTCTGCCAGGCCGTGCCGTAGTGACCGAAGAAATGGGGGTACTTCTTGAGTTCGGGATAACCGTGACAGGGCAGCATTTCGCCGTGGGTATAAACGTAAATCCCTTTGCCTTCGCTTTGTTTGAGAATATCATCGATATCCTTCAGATCATGACCGGAAACCAGGATGGCTTTTCCGGCCTTCGTCCCGAGGGACACCTGGGTCGGCACCGGTTTGCCAAAGGTACCGGAGTTTCCCATGTAGAGAAGTTCCATAGCCCGCAGGTTGACCTCACCACACTTCAGCACCAGCCCCACCAGATCATTCACACCCAGGGATTCATCCAACGTCGCTGCCAGGGCCTGATGAACAAACTGAAAGACGGCCTTGTCTGTTTGCCCCAGAATCCGGGCATGATCAGCATAGGCGGCCAGACCTTTGACACCGTATGTTAAAAGCTGCTGCAGAGAGTGTATATCAGGATCCAGATCGGTATTTGCATTGACACCCACGGCTGCGGCCTGTGCCAGCATGCCATTCAGGTCTGCTGCAAACCGGAAATCAGCAGGCCCTCCATTGACGTTCACCTCACCGCCGGCAGCGACCACTTTCCCTTTCAATCCATCCCTCAGGGCGACACAATCGTTGATCAGGGTGACAAACCGCTGCTCATCAAAATCGACGTTGGTCAGAGTGGCAAAAACGGCTTCACAGGCAAATTGATCGACAGCATCGTCTTCCACACCTACTGCCGCTCCCGCAACAGCGAACTGGGCAAGCCCTTTGACCGCATATATCAGCAGGTCCTGAAGTCCCGCCGTTTCCTCACTTTTCCCGCAAACCGCTTTGCTGGTACACCCTTGACCTTTTGCGGTCTGTTCACACTGGTAACAAAACATAGTCATCTCCACGTTTAGGTTCTTGAATTTCAGGTCGACCTTTCAGCCAACAGTTTTATTCCTGATTCATAAGTACCATTAACGCATGTTCGTCACACTTTTTGTTTGACTTAAGTCAAATTCGATTTTTTTCAGCAGTGTCCAGTTAGCAAAACTATGGGCGTACCCATTGTTAAATGAGAGAAACAAAAACCGTAATATTTTCTGCGAATATTCTCAGGAATGTTAATTTTACAATTGCCTAATATTACAGAACAAGTTGTTTTGTTTCTTATAAGACTGTTGCTGGCGTCCCATGTCCGATGCAAACCCTTTTCAAACGGGAGACTCGTCTTAAGATGCTCTAAGGCTTCACATCGGACACTCAGTGCTGTGCTGCAATTTCCTAACCGGACAGGGCTGATTTTTTTAGGGCACCTTGATTAACGGGACCTCAGTCAGCTTCAAAGGATTGATGTTTCAAGAACCCTGGAAGCCAGGGATGGTTTCCAGGAATTCCATGGATGGACTCGTGCGTTTCTTGAAAGATCAACCCTTTGGTCCGGTAAACGCGATAATGTTAATGAATCAAGGTGCCCTTAAAAAAATAGGTATGCTGTCACCACATTTAATTTTTGGTGCGGTAAACGCGATAATTTTGATGAATCAAGGTGCCCTTTATAAATCCCGGTGGGTCCAGGCCGGTTCCTGCTTGTTAAACCCGCGCTGAAGACTCATAATAGAGATACAAACGAAACAGATTGTCGCGCTGGATCCTGGCGATGCAAAACCGGTCTCTGCCAGCCAAATGTTGATCTTTCAATCGCTAAACAAAGGAATGAACCTGTGCTTAAATCAGTTGATATCATTTCCCAATCGGCCCTTTTTAACGGATTGCCACCCGTATACATCAACGAAATCCAGAATATCAGCAAACTTCGATTTTTCGACCGTGGGGGGACTGTTTTTTATGAAGGCGATGCCTGTGATGGCATGTACCTGATTCTGGACGGCCAGGTTAAGGTCTTCCGGCTCTCACCAGACGGGAAGGAAAAAATCCTGCACATTTTTAATTCCGGGGAGCCGTTTGGTGAAGTCGCCATGTTCTCCGGCAAGAATTTTCCAGCCAATGCCGAGGCCACAAAAAAGTCAAGACTGCTGTTTATCCCCAGGTCCTCTTTTGTCAACCTAATCTGCGACAACCCATCCATGGCTATGAATATGATGGGGGTGCTCTCCCAGCGATTGAGATCATTTGTCGACCAGATCGACGAACTCTCCCTCAAGGATGTTCCGGCCCGACTGGCAGTCTATCTGATATCGCTGGTGAAATTTCAGGACTCTCCCGGGCACGTGACCCTGAACATAACCAAGAATCAACTGGCAAGCCTGCTGGGAACCATTCCCGAGACTCTTTCCAGGGTGATGGCCAGGATGAACAAGCTGGATCTGATCGCGGTGCAGGGAAAGGAGATCCGCATCTTGAACACTGAAGGCCTGGAGCGACTGGCTGAGCAGGGTCGTCTGGAAGAAGAGAATATGCTGAATGGACCGTGACGGAGAGCGGACCGATGGCGATCCGCTCATTAACTGAGGGACTCATTCCCGGACTGGTCTCCTTCAAACGGCGGCAGTCAGAAACACCACCGTTTTAGAACCATCAGACCGGCTTTTTAGAACTAGACGTGATGATGTGCCTTGACGAGTTCCTCGTATCTATCCCGGTATACGGCACCAAATTTACCTTTCATATCCGCTTCAATGGCTTCCACCATTTCGACGCCCTTCTGAAAAGAGCCTTTTCCCTGTTTTTCGTCGATTTTTGCAAATTCAACATCAAATGCGGCCATCTCTTCCGCGGAGAACAGTTTCTCTGCCAACGGGTAAAAAACATGGTCTTCACGATGCAGGTGGGATTTTTCCAGAGAGACATAGTATCCCATCTGTTCCGCCATGGCGCTGAATGAAACCTCGTCGCCCTTTTCGTAACCACTCAGGGCTTCCTTGATTTTAGAGACCAGACCCCTGCTGCGTTCATGTTGATCCCGCAGGGAAACAATCTGCGGATCCAGCTCCCCACCTTTTTTTTCGGCCAGTTTCAGAAAGAGTACATACTCCTCCTTGAAATGGTGAGTCTTATTCATAAAATCTTTTGCAAATCGGATAGCCCCCTTGATCACTGTCGGTGGAACGGTCTCCCGTTCAATCAGAAGGTCCTGGGCGACGGACATGTTATCAAGATAACGCTGGATCAGTTTGTGTTCTTTTTTCAATAGTTCGAGTGCGGACATTTTTCCTCCAGATTGTCGGTTTCAATAGGTTGTTCTGCAAACACCCATGGGGTGTTTGATGGCACACATCATAAATTAATCAGGAACAACACGTGCTGCATATATTCTATGGTTTTTGTATCGGTCCAACTGCCGTTCCCATCCGTTGCTGAAAGCACATCAGGACAGCGCATCGATCGCGGATTGATAGTCAGGCTCCTGTCCGATATCAGGTACTTGTTCAGTATAGAGAACCTTCCCGTTTACGTCGAGCACTATTACAGCCCGCGACAAAAGACCGGCCAGTGGTCCGTCGAGCAGCCTCACCCCATAATCGTTGCCAAAATCCCGGTTTCGCAATTCGGATACCGCTGACACCCGGTCCAGTCCTTCGGCACCACAAAAACGGTTATGGGCAAAGGGCAGATCCAGAGAGACGCACAGCACCTCGGTGTTTTCCAGCCGACCTGCTTCCTCATTGAATTTACGAACGGATGTGGCGCAGACGGCCGTATCAATACTGGGGAAAATATTCAAAATAACACGTTTTCCTTTCAGATCTGAAAGATGCACATCTGACAGATCGGTTTTGGTCAGCGAAAATTCAGGTGCCTGGGAACCCACCTCGGGCAGATCAGCAACAGTGTGAATCGGATTTCCCCTTAACATGACTTCAGCCATATTTCTCCTTTGATTGGATGTCGGTTTGTTGATCGCTGCCCCTGCTTTGGTAATAAAAAAAGCCGGGGCTTTAATGAGACCATTGTCTGGATCATTTGTCACTTTATACTGAAAGTTCCATGCCAACCGTCACGCACCTTTGTAAAATCAGATGAACCGATCCTGACAAATGCAATTGATTCTTCAAATAGCAGGGATATATTCCCTGGCAACCGGTTGGATCCAGACCCTGGAAAAACCTCTACCGATCACCGGATCGAGGACTGGAATGCAGGTTTTATGAGTCAATGGCAGGATAATCTGCCCGGGTTAAAAGGAAAAAAAAAGGAAGCATCCCAAATATGTACAGAGAATCACCAGCAATCCTCCCGGCAAAAAACAGGGCTTCTGAAATCCAGAATATGCCCGGCGTGATCGCAGCCGGTCCATTATTCCAGCTTCTCGTTGTTCCCTTGACGGAGTTTCACCCGGTCTGGATCCGGAAAGGATGACGCAATCCGCTACCCGTTCCGGCCAAATGGATTTAGTGGCATGATTATTTCAATAAATGAGAATAAGGCGATACTCGCCCTGGTATCGGAGTGTCTTTGAATCTCACCCGGTTCCAGAACAACCATGGTCACCCAATCAAGCACCGATATCACGGTCGCTGGTTCGATGCACTCAATCACACCCCAGACCCTGAAAAGGAAACGACATATGGCACAAGCAAGTGAGTTCACAGGTAACTTCTCAATAACCTCTGGCGATTTCGTTAATGGTTCAAAAAAACTGTAGACACAGGGGAGTTTTTCTGTCACAGTTTGCTACATGAACATTCCAAAAAGAAAAATTCCCGAATTACCGAACATACCCAAAGATGAA
>JAHJRI010000058.1 GCA_018830885.1 bacterium
ACTCCGGCGACCGGTGCGATAATGCCAGAGACGTGAGCCCGGGTCTTTTGAAGCTGGAAGCAATCTCGTCCTCGACGGCCTTTGGCAGTGATGTGGGCCCGGGACTGAAGTTGATGAGCTTTACCGATGGGTTGGAAACGGTGAGGGACCCATTAAGGGCGGGATGGGTATTCGGTTTCATATTTGTTACTCATCTTGAGTTGCTTCTGTATAAAAAAAAATACCAGGTAAAAAAAGCGCTGTTTGTCTGCAGGCGGTCGATTTCAGCATGTTGAATATATCAACGTACCCCTAATTGTTGAATGATTTTCCCTTTTACCTTCTTAAAATCTTTCCAGCGCGATCGTCCGTTCTCTCCCCATTGATGAGTGCAGGAACTCCGTTGACGATGACGTGCTCAAATCCTTCTGCGTAAATGGTCGGATTATCAAACTGCATGTTATCCTTAACTTTTTCCAGGTCAAAGATGGTAATGTCAGCGGCCGATCCGATCTTCAGGGTGCCCCTGTCCGGCAAACCGACGCGTGACGCCGGCAAGCTGGTCAGGCGGCGGATGCCTTCCTCCAGGCTGAGAACCTTCTCGTCACGCAGGTAATAGGATATGAACCGGGATGCCCAGTTGTAACCGTACAACCCTGCCTGCCGACCCTTCAACAGTCCTTCGTTGGCCATGGCCATGGTGTCGGATTCCACAGCACACATAGGGTGTTGCAGGACCAGCCGGTTGTCCTCTTCCGCATAAGCGTTACTCGTCAGAAATACACCGGAATAGGCCTCCTCAGCTTGCAACATGATTTCGAAGATAGCGTCCCAGCCACTTGTTCGCATGTCATCCGCAATCTCGGCGATGGTCATCCCAAGGTAGGGACTCCCGCCCGGTGTATCCAGCAGCCTTATCATATCCCAGCGCTCCAGGACGGGAAGCTGCCAGACGGGCAGCGGATTTACCTTGAGTTGCTCACGACCTTCATCTGTTCTCAACAACCCCAGGAAATCTTGTTTGGTCAACTCATAAGACCAGGCGGGCATCAGGGCGACAGCACCAGTGTGATTCCAGTTACTGGGCATCATGTCCATGGCCACATCCAGACCCTCTTCCCGGGCCCAATCGATCATCTGGACGGTGTTCCGCATGGCATGCTCCGGACGGCCGTATTTGGGATTGATGTGGGAGATCTGCAGCCGCACACCCGATTCCCGGGCCGCATCAATGGCCTCACCGAAACCGACCAGGTACCGAATGTCCCGATTGCGGGAGTGGGTCGCATACAAACCGTTGACATCAGCGACAACTTTGCAGAGCGCTACGATCTCATCATGGGCTGCCATTTTTCCAGGGTGATACTCAAGACCGGTCGTGAATCCGAAAGCTCCCTCCTCCAGGGCCTGCTCCAGAAGCTTGACCATGGCGGCCACTTCCTCACCTGTTGCTGGACGTGGCGCATTGACACCCATGACGATCTCACGCATGGGACCGTGACCAACCATGCCCACAATGTTGGTGGCATTGTTTGCTTTGTCCATCACTTCAAGTAGATCGGCGTAACTCTCCCAGGTGCCCATATCGGGAAGCCCCAGCTTGCTGAAAGTTCCGGCACGGGTTTCAGGAGTGCAGGGTGCGAAACTTAGACCGCACTGGCCCGTCACCTCGGTTGTGACGCCCTGACGGATCTGGCTTTCTGCTCGTGGGTCAGCCAGAGGTGCTATATCGGAATGAGTATGAATATCAATAAATCCGGGTGTGACGATCAATCCGGTCGCGTCAATGACCTGATCGGCTTCAGCATTGCTCACATCACCCATTGCCGAGATACGGCCATCTTGTATACCGATGTCACCCAAATAGGCTGACTGGCCTAAACCATCGACGATCTTTCCCCCTTTTATCAATATCTCAAACATGACAAATCTCCTCTTGATAAAATCTTTTTTTCAGGAATCTGTTTGTTCAATAGCCAACATCTGTTTCCGTCGATTGGCCATCCTGACTGAACTTACTTGTTTTCAGTATAACCTAGATTCTGCAGGTAGCTGAGAGAATACTCACGTGAAAGTAAAATATATCATAAAATATACACGGCGAACAGATTATTCTGATAACTATCTTTAGCGCATTTCGCTATTCTGTATATGAAAGCACCCTGGAAAAAACTCTTTTCCCCAGCTCATGATCGATTTTGTCGGGACAATGGTGCGCGTCTTCGACGAAGAAATAATCTTCTTCCTTTATCCAATCGACCTTTTTCTGGCAAATGGCGTACCAGGGATCTCTACCGCCATTGACGAAGACGACCTGTACTTTCAGACTTTCAAGCATCTCCCTGATATTCCACGGCGGATTAACCACTGCCGGAGGGTCTTCGCCAAACATCAACCGGCATTCTTCGATCGTCTCCTCCCGGGTTTTGCAAAACAACCCATGGGGCTCGTCTGAAACAAAGAAGGTACCGGTTTCCTTCGCTTGTTGGTATTTCCAGGTATACCAGTTATATTCTCCAGTGATCGCTTCCTCACGACTCAAGGCTTGCTTCCCAAAAGAAATAGCACCTGTCCATCCTTCTCCGGCGGGGGCTTTGCGGTCCAGCCAGCGAAGAATCCTGATAAACAGCTGGGTTGGCAGAAATGACAGAATCCTGAACAGGGGGACCAGAGGTTGGAGTTCCGCTCTCTGGCTGATTCCCGAACTCATGTTCATCAGGAATTCCCGCTCCAGCCAGGTCTGATCAAATGGTTCCATAGGTTTAAGGGCATTGGTATGCCTCGCCATTTGGCCATACAAATAAGGTCCAAGATTCGTTTTGACCTGCCAGTCGTATTCAGGAATGAAAAAGGGTGGATCGACAATACCGCTGGAAGACAGGATGACTTGGACATCCTCCGGATAAAGATAGGCATAATGTACTACCAGGCCGCCTCCATAGCTGTAACCACCTGCCATCCAAGGGCCATGGTAGGTTTCCTTGTAAATAGTGACAAAGCGATGATAGTCAGCCAGGGTCTGTTCGATGGTGAGATATTCAGGACATGCCTGGTCCGGATCAGTTGTCACACTTTGACCATACCCCCTGTGCTCCACCAGGATAAAAATGACCTGGTCCGGTTCTCCGTATGCTGTGTGCAGCTGAATTATTTCGTCGGGCTTGGCGTCTTTTTCGTTCCCCAGAACAAAAAATACCGGGGAACTGTTGGTCGCGCCGTCTGGTGTCAGGATGTGGATCTCCTGTTCAAACGTCTCACCACCGGGATTCTCATGGTCAACTGGCTGCAATAGAGTTTGACGTTCTATCCGATAACCTGATGCTTTTTTCTGTCTCATCTTCGATTTCCTGGGGAGAATTCCGAACTTCGGAATCCTCCCGTTCAAATTTTTGAACCTTGATGACTGACTCTACCAGGCCGGTTTTTGCCATTGACCGATTACTTTTATGATAATCATTCCCACGATGGGTAAGGCCACCGCAATGATGAGACCTGTTAAAACCCCAACCTTTGGCAGGCCGAACGTGACAAATGATAACGGCAGAAGCAGTAATGAAAATACGTTCATCATTCCCACTTCAAAGGCTACCGGTGTTTTAAAATCGGGGTCCGAAATACGCAGCAGCATCAGACCACTGGCTGCGGTTCCCGTCAAGGTTCCGAACATGGCCAGCACTCGTTCCAGGCTGTAATCCTGCAGACGTCTGCCGAAATATAGCAAAAAGTAAAAGGTCACCACTGCCGCCAATACGCAGATGACCAGAATAGGAATAAAATGAGTCCAGATGGTCGCTACTCGAATTGCCATCAGGGTGGCCACGATGAGAAAATCGACAGCCACCCCGGTAATTCGACGCTGAAGGTTGTTGTCCATGTACTTGGTCAGCCCCAGTTTGGCCAGGATCAGTCGAATCACCGCAGCCGTCATCATGCCCCACATAAACATCAATCCCCAGGCCAGGGGTTTGAGCGCGGGTGGCAATATTGCCCTTAATCCAAGCGTTTCAAAATAGGTCAGAAAATACACCGCCATGACAATGGCAATCTGGAAGGTCAGACCGTCAATATTCCCCGAATGGGTTTTCAGTTTTCCCGCCGGGGCTTCATTTCCCTGATCGTGAATACCCACCAGCACTTCCTGGGAAAGTTCATGGAGTAAAGCTTTACCATCACCGCCATATTCCTGTCTACATTAAAAAGCCAGCCCCTCACCAGTGTCCGGGGCTTCCGGCAATTTGATACAGCCATCCGGTCTTTGAACTCTTCCTGCCAAACATCACAGAGAAATAACGGCCAACAACAAGGGCCACCCGGACTTCAAAGAAAAGTCTGTAGTGAGGGGCTACTGCAACGTAACCAGTTTGGACACCGGTCAACTGGAGTAAATCCCGTTTGTCGCCATGTACACCAACAACTAGCTGTTGGGCGATTTTGGGGATACCTTCGGTGAGTACTCTAAAGAGAATCTGGAACCCCCCACCAAGCCGAAATTCTGCCGGTATTTCCATATACCAACCAAGGACTTGGACCCTACTGTCGGAAAGCACCTGGTGCTGGAGTATGGCGACAGGAAATTTCCTTACGAGATAACACGGGTAGAAGATTATAAATAGTTATCTACCGTTGTCCTAACACCTGACTAAAGGGCACCTTGAATAATTAAAATTCAGAACTCCTGAGCTCAGCCCCTGGCAATAGTGGCCCTTGTTGCCAAGGTAAGGGGTAAAAGGTCAAACAATACAAAGGGATTTACAATTATTGGTAAAACCTATAAACCATCATTCCCTGAAAGGGCCGGATTTGCT
>JAHJRI010000059.1 GCA_018830885.1 bacterium
AAAAACGTCACCCCGGACTTGATCCGGGGTCCAGATGGTGATGGTTTAACTGGATTCCGGCTTTCGCGGAATGACGGTTGAAGGCGATTTTTGACTTTTCGGAGGGGACTCAATTTGTTCACAAACTGAATGTTGCGAGATCAAATAATCTCTTCGCAGACTGGATTATCTGCAGGTTATTCCATACCATTCCTGCCGAATTGATAGTCGCCTGTTTAGGCACTGTACAGGTTTCTAATTATTTTTTACCATAGGGGTAACATGGTAGTTCTCAAAATCTGTCCAAATATCTGGGTGCAGTAAATCCTTACTGACGCTACCAAAACACGTATGATTGGCATAGCTCTGCTGGATAGCTTTTTCATTTTTTTCTCATTGTTCAGTTCAGTAATCCCGCTTTCTTAGCAGACTTAACTGGGTGTTCACTTTATCTACACCGCTTCACAAATATTTCCATGGAACAAGAACTAAAAATACACAGTAATGTTAAGAAAGTCTGGGAAACAACCAAGGTTATGGTGAGGTCGATTTCAATAGAACCCCAATGGGATGAAATCGAACGTCTGACAAAAGACTTAAAAAGGCTTAAGCTTGGACTTGCCAGGCATGTAGACACACCTGAATTCCAAACGGAAAAAGCTGTATATATAGTTTGTATGGGGATCAGAGGAAAACTGATTAGAAGAGCAAGAGGTTCAATTGAAGACATACTCATCCCATCCGACAAACAGATTCTGAAAAAGTCTGATACGCTTTCGAATTTGTTCACAAAGCAAATACGTGCAGAGAAGAAAAAGAACATTAAGGTTCTCTTCCCAAAAAGTCTCGAAATTCCGGAGAATAGAGTCAATGCAATTAAGACATTTGAAATCGAAGTAAACAATGATCAGGCGGATGGAATTATTGACATCAAAATTGCGCGGGCATACGTCAATAATACGTTAATGAGTAATGCTGTTTTAAAAGTAAACGACAGGCCAGAGAAGATCGAGGAAATTTTCAACTTAATTGACACGCTGACCGGAAAAAACAGTTTCTTCTATGAAATTGGTGAAGGTCAGGACAAACGGACCCTTTTCAATCAACAACTCTCTGAGCATATTAATACAATCCTGGAACAAACGCTTCCTGCAGAAGGGAGAAACAAGAATGAGGTTCTAAAAAGTGCCTACGAGTGGCTGGCAATGGCGAAAAGCCGCGCCTACCAGGTGTCTCTTCAATATCAGGAAGCGTTTCTTCAAACATCTTTCGCTGCCAGGCCCTGGGATATTGACGGCATGATAAATATGATAAAAGAGAGTCGGAGTAATCAATATCATCATCCGGAAATCGAACCCCTTATCGCCAGCCTCAGAGAAAATCAAATCCTTTATAGCAAACTATATTACTCATTGAATTATATTAGAAAGCTGGTCAGCGACGAGGGGAAAGATTTACGCGCTGACAAAACGGCATCTGTACCAGAACGGTTCCACATCGATCCTGCCGCCGGAGCAAAGCCTGGAGCAAGAACGGATCTCGTCGGATGGAATTTTCTAATGTCTGACATAATCGTCGCAGGAAAGTATGAAAGCGACATGCTGGATGCAATCAGCGCTGCGAAAACAACGGATGAAACTGACGAAAGTATTAAAGTCATCCACAGGATTCTGTCACAGCTTCTCATTTCTATAAAAGGGAAAATGAAACTCTTTGCAGATGAGCTTGAAAACAAGAGAGACAAACTGGTGTTTGTCAGGAGCATCAACTATCAAAAACAATTTAGAGATGACAATGGCGATGCAGAAAAAAGAACACAATATACCGCATTAATCGAAGAATCAGCAGCTTCCTCAGAACTCATTTACCTGACTGTTGACTCAAACAGAAAAAATGTACTCGAAAACCTGCACAAAAACGATGTCAAGGCGATGAGTGCTTACATCGAAACAATTGTTAGATTGGTAGAGGCTGAATTGGGCATGACATTGAGTAAAATGTCAGATGAAAAAAAAGGTAAGGTTGCTATAGCCGTGAAAAGTATTCGAATCAATGATGAAAAACCATTTCCCAACAGGTTTTCGGTGATTCGAAATTATCTAAGCAACTACTCAACTCTTTTTGCGATTCAAAAAAAAGGTCTTCCCCAGGGAGACACAACCATAAACCTGCTCGTGCTGGAGCGTATTTATCTTAGTTTTTTGAAAAAATTTGCCATGACAAGTGGCGATCAGGCCAAAGAAAGTGTCGGGAGCTAAGGGGCGGCTCAATAGTTACGCCCAAATCTTTGTAACCATTTCAGAAGCTAAACATTATCACTGAAAAGTCCAATCGAATACCAACCCTCCCGGCCAGCCCCGGTAAACATAGACTTTTGTTATCTCCACCACCCATATTCAAGCATATCACTCGTAACATCTGCAATTGATCTATTTAAAGATCTTTTTATATATACGCTGCTGGCGTCGGTGATATTGTCAAACCAGGTCTGCTCACCGTCGTTCCGGCGAAAGCCGGAACCCAGTTAAAACATAACCATCTGGACCCCGGATCAAGTCCGGGGTGACGATTTTTTGATTTATCGGAGTGGACTCAGTATTTTTTTTGAAAAAGTCTTTCCGGACCCCGATTTTCGTAAGGAAATGCAGACTAAAATTATATCAGATATGGAAAGTGGTGATCCAGCAAGAATGAGATGGAACAATCTCAAAATTGTCACAAGTGCCGGTGACGTGAGATACGTTCATGCTTACAATATACCCATTATTGATCAAAACCTGATGATTTCAACCGTTCAGGATGTCACCGACCGCAAAGTGGCGGAAGATCAAATCAAAGCCTCCCTGAAAGAAAAAGACTTACTATTACATGAAATCCATCATCGGGTTAAAAACAACATGCAGGTCATTTCCAGCTTACTGGATCTTCAATCTAACTCCATAGAAAATGAGCAGGCGAAAGAAATTCTGAAAGTGAGCCAGGGGCGAGTCCGTGCTCTGGCTGCTGTCCACGAAACACTGCATGAATCCGAAAGTTTATCCGAAATTGATCTTCAGAGTTATCTCTCAAGACTCACAATCGCAGTTTTTGATTCATATTCTGTTCAACCGGACCGGATCAATCTCAATTACGAAATCGAAGATTGCTCGATAAACATCAGCCAGGCCTCAACTGTGGGTTTGATCATCAATGAACTCATAACCAACGCATTGAAATATGCTTTTCCAGGTAATCGTAAGGGTGAGATCTGCGTCAGATTAAATCGATCAGAAAATCAAATCGAATTGATCGTAAAAGACGATGGCATCGGGTTTCCAGATGATGTGGACTGGCGAAATACAAATTCACTCGGTCTTAAACTTGTCCGTTCTCTTTCTGAAGATCAGCTTGGTGGTTCAATAGACATGGAAAGTCAAAACGGAACCCGATTCACCATCAAATTCAATATCGAGGCATAACCCGGCAAAATCTTAAAACACGCCTTGTCGAAGGTAAAACCATTATCATCATGGGGATAGCGAGCAGTCCTCGGAAACTCCATCCTTAATTCATTAAGCCAACGTATCGATTCACCACTTTTTGGGAGCAGATGCTGAGCCCTGGATGTGATTGAATGGACTGGGAGTGGCCAGGCATCGCCATCCTGGCGATGCCAACGACCGCCCTCGGAAGATGAGGCGCGAGGCTCGAACCTGGATGGACGTCGAGAATGAGTTCTATGACAGGCAGGTCTCAGCTTCTAGAGCGGAACCCCGCATAGATGCAACAGAACCGGCAACGACTCCCGTTAATCCGCTTATTGAGGATGAACAGCCAGGGCTGCAGCTTCATCCTGACAGTCACGGGTTGGTGGAAGTTTTTTTTCGCGCACCGCCGCAATCTCCTCTTTTGCTACAGCCAAATCGTAACGGAATCCCGGATCAGAATGGAGTTTGGCAACGACGGCGTCCGCGACAATTCGTCCTTCACGGACGTCACTGTCCCAATGAAGATTGCAGAAAACACGGCTTTCTCCAAAAGCCCTTCCCCGAGCCATGATTTTTTCCACACGATCCGGCGCAATTTCACTCAAAATCAATGCCCAGGCCCAACCGATGGCAGCATGTCCAGAAGGATAAGAGCCACTCCATTTCAGTCTGGATTCTTCTTCAGGCGTGCAGCTGGGCTCATTGTTCTGCATAAATGGGCGAACGCGTTCATATTCATCCTTCGCGTTGTAAGTGGACATGCCGGCGTCCATTTTGGTTCTTCTAAGCATCTGGTAGAGGTATGGGGTTTCTGTCTCCGTAACAGGAGCATTCAGTGCGCAGGAGAAGGTACCGGCAGCCTCCGGAAAGTGCAGATTGGCATCTTTTTTTGCCAAATCCCATCGTGCAGTTCCCCGCAGTTTCAGATATGATTGGCTGGTACCCTGGTCCAGCGCAAATTCGGCGGAGTCGAGCTCGGGAGCGGGGGGAATCAGGGCAAGACTGTCCGGAAGTGTCTTCATATCCAGATATCCAGGCAGCAAACCGGGGAGGAGTTCCGGCACAGTCTTCGGATTCAAAGGTCTGGGAGTTGTTTGCATCTGGTGACATCCTGCCGTCAACAGAATAGACATAACCCCTATCATTAGTCCTCGTAGAACCCTATCCTTTGCTGATCGACCACACTTCATAAAGTTCTCCTTTCGCTAATCAGGATTTGATACATTTTGGGGTATGCTCCGTGACAATTTTTATGTTTGAAGCAGGAAATATATCGGATTTTTCTATCACCATCAACCTTGATTTAGGCTAAATAAAATTTGATTACTACTCAAACCGGAGCTGATTCCCAGCCGCACTGGTTTCATCTTACCATTATCTGACCCTAAAATACCTTCCCGTGGAAGATCCGATTGATATTTATTCCATTTGCTTTCCTTCTCTTTTCCATGTGATAATGTTATAGGCTTTTGCCGAAAAATCTCACCAAAATCATCGACTTGTATTATCTACTGTATTGATTTTTTATACTCAAAATACGAAAGGGATACATGCCACATCTCAAAGTCGACGGTGTGAATGTCAATTATCGGGTAACAGGAAAGGGGGATCCAATTGTCCTCCTTCATGGAGGTGGCAGTAATGGTGCGCAGTGGAAGGGGATTTCTAACATCATGCAAAAAGGTTGGCGTCTTTTTACAATGGATCAATATGGCCATGGCGGTACGGATCAATGGCCTGGTCTTCCAGAGAATCGCACCTATGACGCTGAGGCATCACTCGTTCGGGGAGTGATCAACTATATCGGCAAACCTGTTCATTTAGTTGGTCATTCATTCGGAGGTTCAATTGCTCTGCGCCTGGCTGTTAATGACAGCCATAAATTGAGATCCCTGACTTTAATTGAACCGAATGGGCATTCTGTGTTTATCGGATCAGGAGAAGATCCAAAATCCGCTTTCGTCGGTGTTAACAGTAAGCGGTTTCTTGAGCTAGTTCACGAGGGTAAGCCGGAATTAGCTATGCAGGAATACATGGACACCTATTCTGCACATGGCACTTGGAAATCAATGCCAACTGAGGTGAAAACACAATATTTGATAAATATTGATAATTTTATCTCAGGTATGCACTGCAATCTGAGTGAGCCAACAACCCCGGATGATTGCCGCAATATCGGACTCACAACATTGGTGATGTACGGCGATAAATCACAAGCATATTACCGCCGACTTTCGGAGTTGCTAATACAGTTGCTGCCTAATGCCAAAATGGAAGTGTTACCCGGAGCGGCGCACATGTCACCGCTCACGCACCCCGAACGAATAGCCTCTAAGCTGGCAGCCCATCTGAAGTCGGTGGAAAGTGAAAAACTCACATAGTCGATGGCGGTCTGCCCCGTGCTGGCTCCCGCTAAAGGCTTTCTCATGATTAATGAGGTAGTTTTTTTTTGATCATTTTTTGAACAGTCATCAGGTTCAAAGGAGGAGTTTATGTCAGTTCAAGAGAATGTCGTTATTGCACATAAATTGGTTAATGAAGGTTTTTGGGGAGGAAACTTGTCTGTTGTAGATGAACTAATCGATCCTGAATTTGTGAACCTGGTGTCAATCAATACAGGAGAAGCTGTTGATAATAATGGAATAGAAGCGTTTAAACAAGAGATTATAGCGTTCCATAATGCAGTGCCAGATCTGACAGGGGCAATTGACGAAACATTGGCTGAGGGTGATAAAGTAATGCTTCGACTCCATGGTAGCGGAACTCATTCAGGTAATCTTTGTGGTGTCCCTCCGACAGGAAAGTATGTGTCCAATGTTGCCAGTATTACAATCTTCAAATTCAAAAA
>JAHJRI010000060.1 GCA_018830885.1 bacterium
ATCGGAGACTATCACCGTAATGGCTCGACCATCGAACCATCCTGGGATCGTTTAACAATAGGGACGGAACCGGACGGCCCTGTAGCCATCTATTCCCTGAATCGGCTCTTGCGGACCGTGTCGTTGACTCCGGATTTCCCGGGATCGGACACCACCAGCAGACCCGCGAGTGGCCGGACCGCTTCCTCGGAATTCGATCTATTGGATCTGACGGGTGAAAACGGACTCTATACGAGCCCTGAAAGCGATCCAAGATCCAGGATACTGCGGGCCTGTATCCACCTGTGTCAGCCCATGACAACAAACGAACTCGGTCTGGCTTTATGTGAAGTTGTCTCACTGCTGGCACTGGAAGCCACAGACCTGACCCTGCCATTGGTCTTTTCCAGGATTCTGCCCGCCCGTGAGATTGTGATAGCGATCAATGAAGATACAACTGCCGACAATCTAATCCGTCTGCAGGAGACACCGGACGGGCAGCCAATCCATATTCTGGCTGAAGGGCGGGCAGACGGGCTGTCCCTGAACCTTAAAAACTGGTTTGACCGGGCTTTTTTGAAAAACGGACCCGACAGCACGCGGGCGGATCAATTCAGGCAGCAAGTGGCAGCGTTTCAGTCGCTTTTTTCAGGAAACGGATACTGGGGACGCTGGGCCCATTTCCTGATCGACCAGACAACCCCGGAGGTACCAGAACCATTGTCCATTCCGGAGCCCAATCGACAAAGACTGTTTCAGGGGTTGCAGCGTCTTGGATTTTCCAACCCGACCGCCATCAAAAAAGAGTCGTCTTTCAAACTGGAAGTAAACTGGACAGCTGAGACCGATCGGATCGTTGAAGAAATACGCCGTCTGCCAGAAGGAAAAGGGTCACTCCAGGGTATGATTCTGACGAGTCGGCCTCTCACGCTAAGACAGACGCTGCAGCGAACACTGGAGAACATTCTGGACGAAAAGGGCTATCAGTCGACGCTGACAGTTTTAAATGCCTATAAACCCGGTTTGTGCTGGTTGCTGGAGCAGGTGCTGCCGGTCTTGAAAAACCTGCACTCGCTTGACCGACTCGAGATATCATATCGACCGTTTCCAACCGGAAGGAACACACTGGAGTTGCGCAGTCGCTGGCTTCAAGAGCTTTTCCCCGGACCGGACTTGCTGGCGCGGGATCTGAATCTGGGTATTGAGCAGGTGCGGGTTTTCGAAGCTGATGACCCCATTGATATTTACCGCGTCATCGCCAGAGACAATGAAAACCGTGTCCTCTGGGAACAATCGTTCTCGCCACGCTATCTCGACATGGCTTATTTAACCGGCGATCCGGAAACCGGCAGGGTACATCCCTGTACCAGTGGCATACTGCTTCAAAACGAAAGCAGGATTGTGCTGGATCAGAATCTCCCCTCTGATCGAATCTCGTTTTGGACTGAATTTCAGTCCAACTGGTTGCCGGAACTGGAAAAGAGGATGGCAGACCGGTTGGCGGAAGAATCCGCTGCAGGACAAGCGGCTTTTTGGAAAGAGTTGCGGATTGATGTATATATTGATGAAACCGACGCCCGGCTCGGTTTTGGTGATGAACGGATCGGCCCCATGGAAGCGTTGCATGAGGACCTCTATTTTACGATGCTGGATTTTTTCAACCGGTTTGCCACGCTTCATTGTCTGCCTCCCGAAATCCAACTGGGGCAGGTGATTCCCAAGGTGTATACAACAAGCCCGGGTGGTGCCCCTTATGCGACGTTATCGGCTACACCACTGATCTGGAGTACCATTCCTAAATCGGTCCCCCGCTTTTTGACACATCAATCTGCAGTGGCAGCTGTGGGCAGGGAGAAAGGTAGCGAGTTTGTAGACATCAGGTGCCATAATACCGAGTTCAACCCCGAGGAACGCAGGCGTTTTGTATCTCTGGCGTCAGCCTGGGGATATCATGCCGAATGGCGGGGTCATGATTTAAGGTTAGACCAATCCTTGAAGGAGAATGCGACATCTGCTGAGAAGTACCCAGCCGAACCGGTCCAGAAGAAAATCCCCCGGAACCGGATGTTAACCTCCAGCGAGGTCAGGGATTGGATTGGTCATCTGGATACCCTGCCCCATCTCAGCACCTGGACTGCGGGTTTTTCCTGGCAGGGGAGACCCATCCCGGTGGTGGAAGCGGTTCTCAACCCGGAAAGAAAGAAAACCTCCCTGGCAAAAATGCGGTTGTTGAAACCGACCCTGCTCTTCAACGCCCGGCATCATGCCAATGAAATCTCCAGCACCAGCGCAACCCTGGAACTGGCACAATTCCTTGCAGAACACCCTGAGGGAAAGGAACTGCTGAAGATTGCCAACGTCGTCATGATTCCCATGGAAAACCCCGACGGGGTCGCTTTACTGGAGGACCTTCTGCCGGACTGCCCGGGGCACAAGTTGCATGCAGCCCGCTATAATGCGTTGGGTTGCGAATTCTATGGGGAGTATTTTCGGGATCCGCCCCGATTTCCGGAAGCCCTGGCCAAAACGAAAGCCTGGCAGCGCTGGTTGCCGGAAATCGTGGTCGACCAGCACGGGGTGCCCGGTCATGAATGGGATCAACCCTTTTCCGGATATGCCCCGTATCGCTTCAGGGAGTTCTGGATTCCAAGGACATTTGCCTATGTATATGTCCCCTTCATCCGGGACAGCACGCATCCCAACCACGCGGATGCGCGCCGGATCGCCGGGGCATTGTCCCGCGCCATGTCCGAGGAAAACGACATTGTGCAGCAAAATCATGATCTGTCTGAACGGTATCGTCGCTATGCCTGTGGCCCGGAGCCGGACGTCTTCCCTGCCTCCGGGGGAGAACCGTTGCTGGTGTTACCCCTGCAGGAACGCATCCACAAAACCAACTGCGCTGTTCGATTCCCGGATATCACCAAAAGCGAAATTATCGTTGAACTGCCGGATGAGGTCGTGTCGGGTCAACAATTCGCATTGTGCGTCCGCGCCAATCGGTTGATACAAAAAACCCTGATTCAACTCTGTCAAAAAACCGTTTGTTCACTGGACATCCAACCGGACGCGACATCAGGGTCCTGCCGGCTGCGCTATCATGAACCGGACGGATACGGCACCCAGGGCATCGCCCCTCTTAAAAACGGGGACCCGGCTTAATAAGTAATCCGGTGCACTGTTGCAGAGGTGACGCGCCGGAACATTTTCTCAGGGATAATTGATCCAGGGCTTTCTCCCTGTTCAGGTCAGCCTTCGATTGCTGATGCCAGCCTGCTGATACCCTCCCTGATTTGATCAACACTGGCGTTGGAGTAGTTCAACCTGAGAGAGCGGTCGCCTTCTCCGTTCAGGTGAAACGCCTGTCCGGGTACAAACGCCACCTTTTTTTGGATGGCGCGCTCAAACAGGGCAGAAGAAGATGCGTGAACACCCAGGGTCACCCACAGGAACATACCGCCCTCCGGTCTGGTAAAAGTGACCGTGTCAGGGAATTGTGCTTCCATTTCAGACACCATGCAATCGCGCTGGGATTTGTATGCCTGGTTGATGATGTTGATATGGTCGTCAAACGCATTGTTTTCCAGATATTCAACTAAGATGCGCTGGGCCAGGTAATTGGAGTGCAGATCTGCGGCCTGCTTGACAATTTTCAGCTTTTTCATGATGGTATTTTCCGCACAGACCCAGCCCAGTCGGATGCCCGGCACGGCTGTTTTGGAAAAGGAGCCCATGAGGATACCGAGGTCTCCCAGTCGATTTTTGACAGGGAGCGCGTGGGTTCCCATGAACCTTAAATCCCCATAGGGATTATCCTCCAGCAAATGCACCGAATATTCAGTCAGCAAGGCTGCCAGGGCTTCCCTGGTTTCTTCCGTATACGTAATACCACTGGGATTCTGAAAATTGGGAACAGCATACATCAACTTGACGGGATGTCTGGTCAGTATAGATTTCAGGTTATTGAGATCGATCCCGTTTTCATTCAGTCTGACCATGTGAATTTCCGGTTCATACAATGAAATGGCCTGAATGGCGCCCACATAACCCGGACGTTCAATCACCACATGATCGCCTCGGTTCAAAAAAACTTTAGAAACCAGATCGATCCCTTGCTGGGACCCGTTCACGATCAGGATGTCTTCCGGATGGACCGTCAACCCCTCTTTACGTTGATAGCGCTCGGAGATAAACTCTCGCAGGGGTAAATACCCTTCAGTGGTAGAATATTGCAGAACCTGCCGGCCAGAATCCCGGATTACCCTGTTTGCTGCTTCGGCCAGTGCTTCAACCGGGAACAGCTGCGGATTGGGTAACCCCCCGGCAAAGGATATGATTTCCGGTTGGTCGGTTACCTTTAATATCTCCCGAATGAAAGAGTCGTTGACATGATTCATGCGTGTTGCAAAGTGGCTGGTCATGGCTGTCCTAAAGGATTAAATTGACAGGGGCTGTAAAAATTGTCAGGTTTCCCTGGTGATCAAACCGCAAAAGCAGTTTGTCTTTAAGATTATACCCTATAACCAGCTGAGAAAATTAACAGATGCAGATTCCAGGAAAAAATGGCATAACAGAAACCATCAGCTGGCAATCAGACTTCTTCCTTTTAAAAAAATGAACCCATCCGGATCTGAATTTTTATATCGGTCACTTGCACGGGAAATCGGCAATAAAATCAGAGACAACACCTATAAATTGGGGGAACGCCTGCCGTCGACCAGGGAGCTGCATAAAAAACTCAATTTAAGTATCAGTACGGTTTACAAAGCTTACATCGAGCTGGAGAAGCAGGGTCTGATTGAAGCTCGGCCGAAATCGGGTTATTTTGTTCGATATTCTGCTGTATCTGTTTGGAAAGAGGGGTTGAGCGGTATTGAAAAACCGGAAAGACTGGATGTTATCATCCGGAAAACAGATGCGCTGGTGCCGCATCAAGTATCCCTGCCATCATTTGTCAACCACGTACTCAAAGCGGTTAAACATCCTGATTTTCTGCAACTGGGGTCTGCCATGCTATCCCCGGAGTTGTTGCCCTATCGCCAATTCAACAGGATTATGAAGGATATTTCACCGCAAAGCATGCAGGCGATTTTATCCTACAACCTGCCCCAGGGGGATCTGGAGTTGAGGAGACAACTGGCGCTGCGTTCTGTTGGCATTCTTGATCAGATTACAGCCGCTGATCTGGTGATTACCAACGGCTGTACCGAAGGTTTGTCCTTATCCCTGCGTGCCATCACACGGGCGGGGGATGTTGTCGCCATCGAATCCCCTGCTTTTTACGGTATTTTACCCGTTCTGGAGGAACTGGATCTGCTGGCGGTGGAAGTCCCTTCCGACCCCGTAACCGGTTTGGATTTGGATTGTCTGGAGGCAGTGATTCAGAAACAAAAGATAAAGGCCTGCCTGTTGACCCCGAATTTCAGCAATCCACAGGGATCACTCATGCCAGACGCAAAAAAAAGAGAGCTGGTTCGACTGCTCAGTCAGCATGAGATTCCGCTGATTGAAGATAGTATCAACACGGAGCTATATTATGACGGGAAAAGACCGGCTCTGGTAAAAGCGTTTGACCGAAAGGGACTGGTCATTACCTGCTCGTCCTTTTCCAAAACCCTGGCGCCGGGGCTTCGAATCGGGTGGATCATTCCGGGACCCCGCTATCTGGAAGCGATATTAAAGCTGAAGGCCGGTTTTTCGGTCTCCAACGCATCCCTTGATCAAACCCTGGTCGCCAGGTTTATGGCCCAGGGGACCTATGAAAGATATCTCCGGTCATTGAGAACCAGACTCAGAAAGCAGGTCAGCCGTTACGTGGAAAGCATCAACACCTGGTTTCCAGAACAGGCCCGGGTTAAGGTGCCGGTGGGGGGAATCCTTCTATGGGTTCAACTCCCCCCGGGAACGGATGGGATCCAGGTGTATCAAAAGGCACTGGAACAACGGATTTCTATCCTGCCCGGTGTGATATTCTCGGCTTCGGGACAGTATCAGAACTATATCAGAATCGGTTGCGGGAACCCATTTACTGGAAAGATAGAAAAAGGCATTGCCAGTCTCGGGTCCATCATCCAACAGCTGCGTTGATAAACTGGGGATTTTTCCTGCTGCAATGACTTGCCGAACCCTGCCATCTATGGCTCCTCTCCGGGATGGTACTCGCTCTCAAGATCTCTGCGAACGGCTTCTTCTGTCAATAATGATTCTTTCAGCACATGACGGGTAAAGGCTTGTGCCTGATCGGCATAATGCTTGGAGTCTGGTCGGTTGACATTGCCATACTGGTGACGACTCCAAGACCGCGCTCCCTGATCGCTGAATTCAACCACCAGAATATAAGAATCACCAGCGGTACCCACCAGATGCCCATCTTCAATTTTGGTATGAACCGCGTTCAAAGTATCGATGCTTCCTGACAGCGGCAGGTCTGTTGTTCCCCTGCGCAGCCTCTGCAGAGTTCCCAGGGGAACATCAACCCGTTTAAAATGCTCTTTTAAAAAAGCAACAGCGTTCTGGAACTCTGTTTCCACGGCAGGGACTGCCACCCCGGCCTGCTGACTGAATTGTGCTTTCCAGATGGCCCGATAGATCAGGTTCACCAGACTCGCACCTGTTGATTCTTCGTTGGCCTCGCCATTCCAGTCTTTGAGTATCTGCAGTGCTTTGGCTTCATCTGCATTCTGGGGCTGATACCGGGACGTCAAAGGATAAACGATATCCTGGAAGACGATGGAGGCCGCTGAGTACTTGCGATCAAACTTATACTCAAGAAATTCCTCCCGTGTGATTGAGGGATCTCCCCCAAACAGCTCATGGCTTCGCAATGCCCTGTTATTCATGCGGGTTTCAATCCCCAGGGTTGAACTGTAGGAGGCCGGGTCCGGATTTCCCGCTCCTGATGTGGTGAGATAAGGGGTGCTGTTGGTATTCATGATATATCCGGCAGCCGGATTCTGGACCATCGGAAGTTTTTCAAAAGGCAGATAACTCTGCCAGATGGCCTTGGAGGTATCTCCTGGAAGGATGGTCAACCAGTTGAAACTTTCATCACGGATGGGCAGGAGATGGTTGTATACATATAGAATATTCTCACGATCAGCAAACATTGTGTTCATCATGGGAATACCCTGCATGGCCATCGCTTTTTTCCACTCTTCCAGATTGCTGGCCCTGTTCATTCTGTACCATTGTTCAACCGAGAGTCCGGATCGGTCTTTACCGGCATAACGGATCGCATAGAACCCGCTGTCCAGTTTCATCACCGGACCATGGACGCTGCGGTATAAATCCCGGTGTACCGGCATGGTGAACAATCCAATATCAACATCAATCGTCGTTTTAGTCACTTCCAGTGCCTGCCACTGCCCATCAAGCTGGTAGCGCATGGAATGATCCGGATGCATTGTCAGTTTATAAATGTCAACACCGTCCGGTCGATTCACTGTATGTGCCCACCCCAAATGCTGATTATGACCATGAAGAATAACTGGAGAACCTGGAAAAAGACCGCCAATCATATTCCAGCCTTCTTCTGAAACCAGATGGGCTTCATACCAGGCCACAGGTCCTTCGAACGGTTGATGGGAGTTGATGTTGAGACGGGTAATACCGTCAGCGGAACGTCCGGGGCCAACGGCATGGGCATTGGACCCCATTATCTCAGAACGATACCATGACGGCAGCCGGTCATTCCGGGTCAGAACCCGTTGAATCGGCTGACCAACCTTTATACGCGTTTTATCCTTTGACATCAGGTCTTCCAGCACAGCCCCGACGCCAATAAAAAGGGCCAGTTTGTGAACAAAACCGGCGATTACGTCTTTGCCCCTGAAGGGCAACAACCGGGTATCGACCTGATCCGGGTGGCGGTAGGCATACAGATTCAACCCGTCCGCATAGGCATCGAGCAATCGCTTGAACTCCGGTGAAATCAACTGTTCATATTGGCGGTCGACTTTTTCCGGCAGATATAAAAAGCGCACCAGGTAATCATTGATCAGTCCAATCTTATTGAGCATCAGCAAGGAAAGTTGCCCGCGCGCTGCAGCCACCGACCCCTGGATAATCGGATAATCGTCCTCGGCATGAGCGTAGGCTAAACCGAACGCTGTGTCCGCGTCTGTTTTTCCAAAAATATGGGGGACACCCGTATTATCTCTTAAAATCCTGACCTGTTGTGCTCTTTCAAAAACACGCTTGTCTGGAATGGGGGCAGAAGGTCTGAGTTTTGGTCGAATCAGATACCAACTGAACCCAATGACAATCAACAAGGCAGAAAAGCGAAGCAGTTTTTTCCCAGGAATCAACCGCGTTAGAACTGTCATATGACCTCATGATCGAATTTGTTTATAAAACTCTCGAAAAATGGGCAATTTTCGAAAAATTATTTTGAATCAGATAGATGAATCATTTTTTGAGGGCAACTTGATTAATTAAAAATATCGGTATCTTTTAAGCAACAACCGGTCGTTTTTCGGGTGTTGTTTCAGAATTGGGGCGGGCTGCAGGCCCGCTGGAAAGCTATTCAGTTCAATTTCCGCTCAGCCCCGAAGGTATAGTGTTTCAAGAACCTTGGAAGCCATGGATGGCTTCCCGGAGCTCCAGGAG
>JAHJRI010000009.1 GCA_018830885.1 bacterium
ATCACGATTTTTTTGGCCATGCTGTCCTCGGGAAGGGTTAAAAAAAGGATGTCAAGTACCCTTTATTTATATCCTTTCCGAGGGCTTTTGCATATGATAACAATCAGTTATAAGTATTTTTGAAATCCGAAACTTGAGTAATAAATTCATAAGAAATTTTGATTTTGGTGGGTCGGTTTCCTCATCAACACGTTTTTTTAGTGTGCAACTGAGAGACTGAAATATTCGTTCAGACAAACTGAATAAATTTGAGGAGATATCAAATGAATATCTATGATGTTGTCATCGTCGGCGCCGGACCGGCGGGATTGACGGCAGCCATCTATGCCATTCGGGCAAACATGTCAGTACTGATTCTGGACCGCCTGGCCCCTGGCGGACAGATGATCAACACCAATGAAATTGAAAACTATACCGGCGTAGGTAAAATCAACGGGGCCGAACTCAGCATGCAGATGTTTGAGCACACCCAGGAACTGGGTGTGGCGTTTGATTATAAAACAATCATCGAAATCCAGGACAACGGTGAAACAAAGACCCTGCTCTGCGAGGAGGACGATACCCCCATTACCACCCGCACGGTAATCATCGCAACCGGTACAGTGCCCAGAACCCTGGAGGTCTCCGGAGAAGAGGCATACAAAGGAACCGGTATCAGCTGGTGCGCTATCTGCGACGGTGCCCAGTACCGGGATAAGAAGGTGGTCGTGATCGGCGGCGGTAATTCCGCCGTTGAAGAATCCATCTATCTGGCCGGCATTACAAAATCCCTGACCATCGTAACGATGTTTGACCTGACGGCAGACCCTAAGGCCTGTGACCAACTTCGAGCCATGCCAAATGTTACAATCTACCCCTACCAGGAGATACTGGAATTTACAGGTGGCGAGAAGCTGGATGGTGTTCGTTTTAAGTCCACCAAAGCAGATGCTGTCGAGCGGCATGTTCGTTGTGACGGGGTGTTTGAATACATCGGCCTGGAACCCACCACCGACGTTTTTGCCCATCTGGGTATTCTGAACAAGATGGGATTTATCCAGGTGGATGAAGATAAGAAAACAGCGGTTACTGGAATTTACGGTGCCGGTGACGTGACCTCGAAAAAACTGCGACAGATTGTTACCGCCTGCTCTGACGGGGCCATTGCGGCCAATAGTGCCGCTAAATATGTTGACAGCTTAAAAGCATAACAAAGGAGATATAATGATCCAGGAAATCAATACGGAAGAGTATGACGGGCTGGAGAAGACCGGTCCGATGATGGTGGAGTTTTATTCCAAGAAATGTGGCCCCTGTAAGATGCTTGCCTTTGTCCTGCGCGACATCGACAAACTCAAGCCGGATTTTAAGATCTACACCATCGATTTTGATGAAAACCAGGAGCTCAAGGAGCGACTTGGTGTGACCGGATTTCCAACCATGCTGCTGATGAAAGACGGGCAGGAGACCGGGAGACTGAAGGGACTCAAGCAAAAACCGGCCATTATCAAGGCCATAGAGGAACTTGTTTAAATTAGGGAAATTGTAACTATTTAGGATCTGTTCCGCCATAGTCGTCGGGACCTGTGTGTGATTGAACTCATTCTTGACGGCCATCCATGGCCGTCTTCCGAGGACGGTCGTTGACCCGGCCTCCAGACCGGGTTTAACCACTCCCAATCCGTTCAATCACACACAGGTCCCGACGACTGTGGCTTGATAAAAGTACTGAACAGTGACCAACTTTTTAATCAATTGGAGAAGAAACATGAGCAATAAAGTGACCTATACCAGCAAGGATCATTTGATCACCAGCCAGAATAAAGCTGAAAAAGCGTTTCTGGAAGAGTTTGAAAAAAAGGCGTACACCCTTGAAGATCCTTATGTGGTGGAGAATCCTTATCTGATCAACCCCCTCTGCGCTCTGGTGATGTTCAAGACCAGCAGTGCCGTTGCCCCGACGATCACGATCAAGGGCAAGCGATTCGCAAGAGAAAATATGAGTCATACCTTTCCGGCAGCTACCACTCATATGCTGCCAGTTCTGGGACTGTATGCGGATTTTGCCAACACGGTTGTGGTCTCCCTGCCGGATGGTTCCAGCAAAGAGATCACCATCAAGACCGCTGCAGTCCCGGCTGAAGTTTGCAAATGCACGAGTATCAGCACATCTGCCGACTACCTGCAGGACAATTTCATGTTCCTGACCCCGGCCGGCAAGAACCAGCCGACTGCCTATGACTATAAAGGCGATATCCGCTGGTTTCTAACGGAAAACACCATGTTCGATATCAAGCGGGCTCAAAACGGAAACATCCTGACCGGTTCCAGCCGCTTCTGCCGCATGCCGTATAACGCCACCGGTCTGGTTGAGTTGAACATGCTGGGCAAGATCCACAAGGAATTCCGCTTGCCCGGTAACTACCACCATGACCAGTTTGAAATGGAAGATGGCAATATCCTGGTCCTGACCCAGGATTTCCACCGGGACACCTGTGAGGATGTGTGTGTGCTCATCGACCGGGAAACCGGTGAGATTTTAAAATCGTGGGACTACAAAACCTTCCTGCCACAGGACGTTGGCGGATCCGGCTCCCAGGATGCCCATGACTGGTTCCACAACAACGCTGTCTGGTATGATAAGCCCACCAACAGTATCACCTTATCTGGACGCCACCAGGATGCCATCGTCAATATCAATTATGACACTGGCAAACTGAACTGGATTGTCGGAGACCCTGAAGGATGGCCCCAGGAGATGGTGGACAAATACTTTTTCACCCCGGTGGGTGACGTGGAAAACTTCGACTGGCAATACGAGCAACATGCTGCCCTGATCACTCCGGAAGGCGACGTCATGTGTTTTGACAATGGCCAGTATCGCGCCAAGAAGAAGGAAAACTATATCCCGAACCAGCAAAACTTCTCTCGGGGTGTTCGCTACCGCATCGACACCGAGAAGATGGAGATCGAGCAGGTGTGGCAATACGGCAAGGAGCGCGGCCAGGAATTTTTCTCTGCTTATATCTGCAACGTTGAGTACTATGCCGACGGTCACTACATGGTTCACTCGGGTGGAATCGGTATGGAAAACGGATTTGCCTCAGATAAGCTGGGAGCCTTCCTGAATCCAAAGGATCCTGCTGCTGAAATCCGCTCGGTCACCGTGGAAGAGAAGAACGGTGTTGTCCTGTATGAGATGGAAACCGAAGGAAACTTCTACCGGGCTGAAAAGCTGACCATTTACCATGATGGCGACAACGCCACCTTCGAACCGGGTCAGCTGCTTGGTAACCTGGATGTGACACCCGAATTCGATACCGTTCCTGAAGCCGAAGAGGTAGAAGAACAACCGGACGTCTGGCACAACATCATCATCGAAGAGGATGAGGACCGCTTTGTCTTTCACGGAAAATTCGAACCGGGAACCCTGGTCATGCTCTGCCTGGAAGGGAAAACAGAGAACCATCACTATTTTGTGAATACCTCGGCTGTTTTTCATCTGGCCATGTGCTCCGGCGCGTTCCTGGAAGACGACGATCGCGATGTAAAAATGAACATCAGCAAAATAGGACTGAAAGGTCGATTCCACATCAAACTGGTCATCAACGAAAAGAAATACGACACCGGTATTTCGGTTTACTGCCCGTAGATTCAAGCGATGCAGAGACCCTGAAGAAGTCCTTCAGGGTCTCGTTAATCTTTGGGGGTTTTTTAATCTAAAATAAAATTGAGGAAACTTTTTTATGGAAACAGCACTGGAAAAGACCGGTGAAGAAACCTTTTTCGCCAAAAATAAAAAAACGATTTTCTGGATCATTACGGTTATCACACCGTTGCTCATCATGATGTTACCGACGGGTGAGCTGTTTAACCCCCAGGTACGCCTGTTTGTAGCAGTTACGGCCTGTGGTATCCTGCTCTTTGCATTTGAATCACTGCCGCAGCTGGTGTCGTCCATCATGCTGCCGCTGGCGTATGTATTGATTGGCCTGGCACCGTCAAAGGCCATATTCGTTCCCTGGGCCACTGTCATCCCCTGGATGTTCATGGGTGGAATTTTGGGCTATATCCGAGTTTCCCAAAAGGCCACCGGCATGGCATGCCCAGGTATTTGAGCAATGGAATGCCGTTTCATACGGTACGGAATTTAGCCGGGATTTGCTCCGGAATATTAAGGTCCCCTACAGTCAAGTAAATGAGG
>JAHJRI010000061.1 GCA_018830885.1 bacterium
CGATATCATTCTCGTGTTTCGTTGTGCCCCCGGGGGCATGATAGTATGTATGAAAAACACTCACCACAGAGACACGGAGATCACGAAGGCAAATAAGCGCTGCTGAGTCAATGTCACAAATTTATGCGACTGGTTCCGCACCAACAGTTCCGGTTTTCAAGAAACGCATGAAACCCTCCTGGAGCTCCTGGAAGCCATCCCTGGCTTCCAAGGTTCTTGAAAACCGGAGCTGTTGGTGCTTCGCAGGAAAAGGGGGTTTAAGATAACGATATTGTCTGCTTGCTGGCAGGCACGGGCAGGCTCGCTATTTTTCATGTTTCGTTGTGTCCGCCCCGGGGAGACGCCTGTTGACATAACCGGCCGAAAGGCCTAAAGTTCAAGGATACCAATCGAAATACTGCCGGGAGCTTGGATAAACCAGGCTGAGAGGAACCTATGCGCACTGCTGTTGGTTTTACCGTTGAACCTGATCCGGATAATGCCGGTGTAGGGAACTGTCGATACACTCTGAAGCCATCCCGGCAATTGTTAGGGATGGCTTTTTTTTTGGGTTTTCTGATAGAAATCGGTGGCGTCAGATTGGACATTCTTTATCCAGCGGCAATCCTTTCCAGCTCTTATTCGCCTGAAAAAATGGGTTGATAGAAGTGATTGAAACCCTGGCAGGGGGATAGCCGAATCCAGGATTAATCCCGAAATGAGTCAAGCCATGAAAAAACCGATTCTCATCACCTTCCTGGTGGTGCTGTCCCTCTTTGCCGCAGGCGTTTTGCCGAAGTCTGCCGTGAGCGAACCGCGTGAAATCACCATTATGACCCACGACAGTTTCAGTGTCAGCAAGACGGTCGTTGCGCTGTTTGAAAAACAGGAACAGGTCAAAATTCGATTTTTAAAAACCGGGGACGCCGGTGCTGCCCTGAACCAGGCGATCCTGTCCAGAAACAATCCACTGGCGGATCTTTTTTACGGGGTGGACAATACCTTTATCAGCCGGGCTCTGAAAGCGGGGATTTTTGAAGCCTACCCGTCTCCGATGCTGCAGCATGTCCCGGATGAATTGAAGCTGGACCCCCAATTCAGACTGCTGCCGGTGGATTTTGGGGATGTCTGCCTCAACTACGACAAAGGCTGGTTTACGAAAAAAAATATCCAACCGCCCCGGGACATTGGGGCGCTGATCGACCCGCGCTATCGAAATCTGACGGTGGTTGAAAATCCGGCGACCTCTTCACCGGGTCTGGCTTTCCTGCTGACAACCGTGGGGAATTTTGGTGAGACCGGGTACCTGGACTACTGGAAAAAACTGAAAGAAAACGGGGTCCTGGTGACCAACGGCTGGCAGGAGGCATACTGGGGATCCTTCTCAGCCGCCTCCAAGGGAAATCGACCCATCGTTGTCAGCTATGCGAGCAGTCCGCCGGCAGAGGTCTACTATTCAAAACAGAAACTGACGGAAGCCCCGACGGCAGCTATCACCACGGCAGGGTCCTGTTACCGGCAGATCGAATTTGCCGGGATCCTCAAAGGGTCCCGGCATCCGGAGCTGGTCAGAAAGCTGATCGATTTTCTGCTGGATACGCCCTTCCAGGAGGATATTCCCCTGCAGATGTTCGTGTTTCCCAGTAACCGCAAGGCGCGCCTGCCCGAGGTTTTTACCCGACACACCGTTACCGCCGATCGACCGATCCTATTGAATTCCGAGCAGATAGATGCGCACCGGGAAAAGTGGATCGAAGCCTGGACGGAAACCGTATTGAGGTGATCCCATCAAAAAGAGGTCTCTACTGCTGATAGCCGGGATACCGGTCCTGTTTCTGGCGTTGTTCTACTTCTATCCGCTCTTCCGGATTTTCGGGCTGAGTTTCAGACCCGAAGGGAAATGGGTGCTGGGTAGCCTGCAAAAACTGACAGCGTCGGGATACTATGCCCGCATTCTCTGGTTCACCTTCTGGCAGGCCGCGGTCTCAACCGGCTTGACACTGCTGCTGGCGCTGCCGGGAGCCTATGTTTTCGCCCGTTACCAGTTTCCGGGGAAAAAACTGCTCCAGGCGTTTGCGACAGTGCCCTTTGTTTTGCCGACCGTGGTGGTGGCGGCGGCATTTCAGGCCCTGTTGGGGTCCCGGGGATTGGTGAACGAACTGCTGCAGAAAATGGTTGCCTTTTCCGAAGCGCCCTTCCAGATGGACCATTCGGTTTTTTTTATTCTGCTGGCCCATGTCTTCTTCAACTATACGGTGATATTTCGAATCGTGGGGGGGTTCTGGTCCCGTCTGGACCCTTCATTGGCAGAGGCCGCCAGGGTTCTGGGAGCTTCTTCGATCAGGGTTTTTTTCAGGGTCACCCTGCCGCTTCTGAAACCGGCCATATTGGCTTCAGCGCTGCTGGTGTTTGTTTTCTGCTTTTCCAGCTTTGGGGTAATCCTCATTCTGGGCGGTCCGAGACTGTCCACCATCGAGGTGGAGATTTACCGTCAGGCTGTGCATCTGTTCAATCTGCCCATGGCAGCAGCCCTCTCGCTGATTCAGATCCTGTTTATCCTGCTGCTGATGGGCTTCTACACGACACTGCAACGAAAACAGGCGGTCTCCCTGCAACCCGTCGCGGTCAGCCGCGTGCAGGTGCCGGTGCGATCGATGCGGGACAGGATCTGGGTTGGCAGTAACCTGTTCCTGATTCTACTGTTGATCGGGACCCCGCTCTTGGCCCTGGTGCTGCGGTCATTGCTCAGCGAAACCGGTCTCACACTCGCTTTTTACCGGGCCCTGTTCGAGAATCCCGCCCAATCGGTCTTTTTCGTTCCTCCCATGGAGGCGGTCCTTTACTCCTGTGGTTTTGCCCTGGTGACGCTGGTGTTTTCCGTTATCATCGGTCTGTCGGCTGCCCAGTTTCTGGCGCTGTCAACGGGCAGAATCAGTGCCCTGTTCGATCCAATATTCATGTTGCCCCTGTCCACGTCTGCTGTGACGCTCGGTTTTGGCTTTATTATTGCCCTGGACAGACCCCCCTTGAATCTGAGAACCTCCCTGCTGCTGGTGCCCCTGGCCCATACGCTGGTGGCGTTTCCTTTTGTGGTGAGAAGCGTCCTGCCGGCTTTGCGAAGCATCCCCCGGAGTCTCAAGGAATCGGCTCTGCTGCTGGGTGCTTCGCCGTTCAGGGTGTGGCGGGCTGTCGATCTGCCGATTATCGGCCGCGCCCTGGTTGTCGGAGCCGTTTTTTCCTTCACCATCAGTCTGGGGGAGTTCGGGGCAACGGTATTTGTGGCGCGGCCCCAGACACCCACGATGCCGCTGGCGATTTACCGGTTTCTGGGGCAGCCGGGGGCGATGAACTATGGCCAGGCCATGGCCATGAGCAGCCTCCTGATGCTGGTGACCGCCATCGGTTTCATATTGTTGGAAAAATTGAGAATGGAAGGGCAGGGGGAGTTTTAGGATGAATGAGCTCAAAATTCAGAATCTGGTAAAAACCATCGAAGCCGACCTGGTGCTGCAGAATATCAATCTGAGGCTGCAGAGAAGTGAAATTCTCTGTCTGCTGGGTCCCTCCGGTTGTGGGAAAACCACCCTGCTGCGGTTGATCTGTGGTCTGGAAACGCCGGACAGCGGCCGCATACTGGTGGATGGCAGGGATATCACTGGCGTGGATCCCCACCGGCGGAATTTCGGTATGATGTTTCAGGAGTTTGCCCTGTTTCCCCATAAAAACGTCTATGAAAATGTTGTGTTCGGGTTGCGGGTCACCAACCGGGAAAAACAGGCCATCCGGAAACGGGCGGAGGAAGTGCTGTCCCTGGTGGGTCTGGCGGATATGGGGCAGCGCAATGTGAATGAACTGTCCGGGGGTGAAAGACAAAGGGTGGCCCTGGCCAGAAGTCTGGCCCCCCAACCCCGTCTGTTGTTGCTGGATGAGCCCATGGGATCCCTGGACCGCGTATTGCGGGAGCGCCTGCTCCGGGATCTGCAGCTGATTCTGAAACAGATCCGGATTACCACTATTTTCGTTACCCATGATCACAACGAGGCCTTTGCGGTGGCGGATCGCATCGCCGTGTTCAATGCCGGACGGATCGAACAGATTGACGGACCGGAGAATCTGTATAAGAAGCCAGCCAACCGGTTTGTGGCCTCTTTTCTGGGATTTCAAAACCTGATCGAAGGGCTGGTTCAGGCAGACGGTGCCATCCAGACCGCGCTGGGGAGCATCCCTCTGCCCGGGGCTGCTTCAGACGCCGGAAAGGCGGTGACGGTCCTGATCCGGCCGGAGGCCGCCCGGGTGCTTGAACCGGCAGAATCCTGCGCTGCCGGAGAAGTGGCAGTGACGGTGCATATCACGGACATTCGGTTTCAGGGTGTGGAATTCAGGTTGACCGTCAGGACGGAAACGGGGGCGTGCCTGGTGATCAATCTCCCGAATGATGTCCGGTTGCCCCAGCCGGACCAGCCGATCCGGCTGGGGCTGCGACTGTCTGCCATGTCCCTGCTGGAAGCGTGATCCGGGGCGGTTCCGGTCATGGGCAGCCGTTATATCCCATGGTGCTTTTTCAGGAATGCCAGGACCGCCGCATTGGCCAGTTCCGCCTGTTCAATCAGGACCTGGTGACCCGCATCCTGCAGGATCAGCAGTTCGCTGCCAGGTATTCTGTCTGCCAGCAGGCCGGCATTCGCCGGCGGGATCAGGCTGTCTTCTGCAGCGCTCAGAACCAGTGTCGGGGCTGAGATCTGCGGCAATCGGTCCCAGGCGTCAAATCCGGCAAGGGCTTCCCACTGCTTGGTCAGAATCGATGCTGGAACCGGGTATTTGAGCGAGATAGCGGCATATTCGGCAATCAGCGGCTGCTTCTTTTCCAGTGAAACAGCTGCAAACAATGCCGGTGCAGCTGCGGCCTTCGCTTCGGGCGAGCCTTCCGCCACCATGCGCCGGAATATGCCAGCAGTCTCTGCCGATGGGCTGACCTGGTTTTGACCGCCGGGATGGGTCACGCAGAGTATCAACGCGTGTATCCGTTCCGGGAAACTGAGGGCCATTTCCTGGGCAATCATGCCGCCCATGGAAAGCCCGAATACGGACGCGGTTCGGAACCCCACATGGGTCATCAGGGCAATGGTGTCTTCCGCCATGCCCTTGATGGTATAGCCGCCTTCCGTATCATCACTTCTGCCGATCCCCCGGTTGTCAAAGGTCAATACCTGAAAGTGGGGGGTCAGGACCGGCAGCTGGGTATACCAGTGGTCCGCGTTGCTGCCGAGACCACGAATCAGGACCAGCGGCGGTCCCTCTCCGGTCAATTCATAATAGATGTTCCGTCCATCAATCTCACAATATGCCATGCTGATCTCCCCTCAAGGTGGTGTCGGTTGTCTTCAGAGTTCTTTCGCTATTCCGGAAACAGTTCCTGTGCTGTCGGTCCGAGGCTGTCATCCCCGTCTGTCAAAGACCCGGTGTTCCTCTGTCTGCCCGAAAAGGATTAACAGATCGGCGTATCATCGTCAATCACAGTGGCGGACCGGGTGCACCAAAAACATGTGGGTATGTGATCATAACCGCTTCAAGAGGGTATTTATTCAGAAAAACGCATGCATCCATCCTTGGCGCTCCTGGAATCCATCCCTGGCTTCCAAGGTTTTCTGAACAAACAACCTCTTTCCGCTTACAGGTATCCACACATATTGGGTGCACCCGGCGGACCAGGCTCGGTTGACACAACCGGGACAACTCTCCTAAAGTATACCAACAATGGTTGTTGCGGGCAACGGGGGGATCGCCTCAGGGTCGGGACTCGCCCGGAGGGAGAGTCTGCGCAGGATCCGGTTCAGAGAGGGAAGGCGGTAGCGCCGTTGCAGTGGAACCGCCCGGGAACGAATCCCCTGTGTGGGGTCCGGGGGGTCCATTTTTCAGAGAAGGTCTTGATATGACAGGAGGGAGTGTGAAAGGATATGTGCAGGTCTATACCGGCGACGGTAAGGGCAAAACCACTGCTGCCCTGGGGCTGGCCCTGCGGGCGGTCGGCGCCGGGTTGAAGGTGTTTATCGGCCAGTTTGTCAAGGGGATGAAATATGCGGAGCTGGAGAGTCTGGCCCGGTTCAGGGGTGAGATTGAGATCCGTCAGTATGGCCGGGACTGTTTTATTCACACTGACCCGGACGAAGAGGACATCCGGCTGGCACGGGAAGGGCTGCAGGAGATGCAGGCGATTATGGCATCGGGGGAATACCCGCTGGTGATCCTGGATGAGGCCAATATCGCCACCTATTTCCGGCTTTTTTCCGTCGATGAATTGCTGCAGGCTGTTGCCGGGCGGGCGGACTCTGTCGAAGTCGTGATTACCGGCAGAAAGGCAGATCCGGCGGTCATCGACATGGCCGATCTGGTTACGGAGATGAAGGAGGTGAAACACTACTATACAAAGGGTGTTCAGGCCAGGGACGGTATTGAGAAGTGATCGAATTCCAACTTATCCAATGGAGGCGCCATGAGCGTGGAAAAGCTGAGCAGAAGAGAGATCCTGATCCTGGGAAAAACCCTGTTTCTGACCTCCCTGGTGGCGGGGGTGCCCGTGGCTTGCAGTAGCCGCCGCTCCATCAGTCCCCACCGATGGGACGATACATCGCCACCGATCGACGGAAAGGGCATCGCCACGGTCCGGTTTCTGTCCGGGAGCGCATCTGCCAATGGTGAGCCGGTTTCTGCAGGGGACAGGGTCAGCAGCGGCGTTGTCCTGGAACTGGCGACCGGCGGACAGATGGTTCTGGCACTTCCGGACCGATCCGTCCTGCAGTTGAAAGATGACACCCAACTGACGCTGGATCTGGACGCTGAACAGGGCGGGGATCTTACACTGAAACACGGATCACTGCTGTCCGTGATCACGTCCCGGCCTCGAAGCAGATACTACCGGATCAGGGGCGCTGCTGCGCTGATCGGGGTGAAGGGTACGGTCTGTTTTCTGCAGGTGTTCAAACCGGGTGCGCCTCGGAATCCGGATATTCCGCTTCGGGCGACGGACTATTTCTGTATCTGCAACGGGGCTATCGACTATCTCAACCCCGCCAGCAGCAGGACGGTGATGTCTGACAGTGCCGAACATCATGATCCCTATTTTCTCTATCCCGATGGCAGTGAGATCGGGTTTATCGACACCGACCTGTTGCTCAACCATGATGACAGGGAGATCCTGTCGCTGATTAATCGCATGGAGGGACAAAAACATGAAACCCGCTGGCTGCAGAAATACGGGTCCGGCTATCATTCCAAATCCTGACACGTTCTGGTGTGCTGTTTCGAATAAACTGACCATTACTGTTAAAGTCGGTAGTCAAGGAGATTCCCGTTCAAAACACGCATAAATCCATCCTTGGAGCCAAGGGGAAACATCCTGTTTCCCCTTGTTTTGAACGGAAACCCCCTCGACTGACTTAATCGTCAGTATGTTTGATACAGACCACTAGCGCAGCAGGTAGGCGATGGATTCCTTGAGGATGCTGTCGCCGTTCTTGGTCAGGATCGATTCCGGGTGAAACTGAAACCCGATGAAAAAGTCTCCCCGGAGCGCCAGCATCTCCTGCTTGTCTTCTGCCAGGGATATGTCATAGTCTCTGGACCGTTCGCTGTTTATCGGAACAAACGTATTATAGAACCCGACCCTCTCCTCCCTGCCGAAAAGCCTGATTTTTTCCTGGACCCCCTGTAGCGGAACTTTCTTCCTGGCCACGGTAAAACCCAGCCGGTGGCAGAGAAACTGGTGTCCCAGGCAGATATAGAGGGATGGTCGGCGGCTTTTGAGCAGACCATCGACGATGGCATGGTTCTTCTGCATTTTTGCATTCTCCACCTGGTTCGGGTTTCCGGGTCCCGGACCCACCAGCGTGATGGCCCCCTGGTCCAGCTTCAGGTCGTAGTCGGCATAGGGAACAATGGTGGGTTTCATGCCGAAGGAGTTGAAGATGTGTTTCAGCATGTACACAAAATCGTCCCCATTGTGAATGATGGTGATCTTGACGTGCCGGTTCTCAAACTCCGAATGCAGCCGGGTTTCCTGCTTGAAGAACCAGAAATTGGACAGGTACTGGTTCCGGAACTGCAGGGTCTCCACAATCTCATCGTCGTTGGCCAGCCCGCTCAACAGCGGGGGAATGACCGGCTGCCCGCCCCTTGATACGATGCTGGCCAGCAGGGCTGCACTTTTTGCCTCTGTTTCCAGCACCTCTTCGGAAGCGATGGAATCCCTGACCAGGGTGGCACCGACTGCCGTCTGGAACCGTCCCGTGGTATCCATCTCCAGAGTGCGAATGGTAATGGGGGAATCCAGCGTGTCACCCCCCTTTTCATCTCTTCCCAGCAGCAGGATGGCACTGCCGTAGTATCTCCGTGAGTGTCTGCCGTACTTGAGGATGATATTGCAGGCATTTTCCACCGGACTGCCGGTAACGGTGGCGGCGTACATGGAATCCTTGAACAGTTCAATCACGTCTTTGTCGCTCTCGCCGGAGAGCAGGTATTCCGAGTGGATCAGTTTGGACATCTCCTTGAGCAGGGGTCCGATGATGGCCCCGCCCTGTTCACACATCCTGGACATCATTTTCAGCTCTTCATCGACCACCATGAACAGTTCATTGATCTCTTTGGGATTGTCGAGAAAAGACAGCAGGTCGGTTTTGAACTCGGCACGCCTGCGGTAGCTTTTATCCTTGCGGAAGGTACCGCTGATGGGGTTCATCTTGACCTTCCGGTTTTCAACAAAGAGATGCCGCTCCGGGGTTGATCCGATAAAATAGTGGGATCCGTTGAAAAAGATGAATTTCCAGTAGGTGCCGTAGTCGTTTTCCAGCAGGTATCTGAAGATTGAGAGGGCCTTTTCCGTTGAAAAATCGGTGATCCGGCCGCTGAGGGTGCGGGGAACCACAAAATTGGCCCCCTCGCCATTGCCGATTTCGTCCTCGATGATCTGTTGGATCAGGGTTTCGTAGGCTTCTGCGGTCATGTCATATTCAAACCCGTTTTCCAGACCGATGTCACAATGGTGGAGTTGCAGCAGCAGATCTTCCAGCGGCAGTTCCCGGAATCGATCGATTTTCAGTGTCAGGATGGTTTCCCCGTCATTCCGCGCCTGATATCCCTTCTCCCGAATCTGTGAAAAAGGGATCATGCTGATCGTATCGAAGGCTTTCCCGGTGGTTGGAATTCCGCTTTTCCGCGGGATGTCGTCGATCCGATCGAATTGCAGGGCTTCTCCTTCCAGGATCAAAACATCCTCGCTGTCCTGCTTTTGAATCATACAGAACGGCTTGCGGGTCGAAAAAAGTGTGGTCAGTGTCTGGCTCATATCATCCTTTCGTTGTAGATTCACAATCATCCGTCTGTCGTGATGGGTAAAAGACTGTGTTCAATCGTGTTTCCCGTTTCAAAGGAGAACACCGATCCGGTTCCCGGCTGCTTTTCCGACAGGCAAAAAAAAGCCCCTGGGAACCGGAGATCGGTTCACAGGGGCTATGTCGTGCAAAAGACAGATAGCTTTATTTGATATCACCAACTCCCGTCTGGAATTTGCAGACGGCGCCACCAGGATCTTTTGCCGGTCCAGTCAGTTGTCGGGATATCTTTTTGTGCCATTCTTTTTGCCATGATCTGTTTTTTTGTTATTTTTTTGGTATCTATTCAGTTGGATTCACACGCAGCCCCGAAGGTATTGTGTTTCAAGAACCTTGGAAGCCATGGATGGCTTCCAGGAGCTCCAGGAGGATTCATGCGTTTCTTGAAACACAATGCCTTTGGGGCGTATACCGGTGAATAGTTACTTTTTTTGTAGCATAGGGATTCAAAACCGGTCTGTCAACGGAAAATCCCCGCCGGGTGGCTGTCTGTGAGGATGCCATCTCCGGAATGCGGGACGAACCGTGCCGTTTCTGCCCGGACAGGATTGGGGTTGTCGATAAGGGGGATTCCGGTTATGATTTGACGGAATAAGGGAAAAACCCGTGTCGCCCACTCCCGGAGGGGCTCTCCGCCTGATCGGCAACATTTCAATGGATGGACTGCCACCCATCCATCAACCCAGGGTATCCGATTTTGTATCTATTCACCACTTTTTCAGCCATGGGAGCCGGGGCCTGTATGTGATTGAACGGATTGGGAGTGGTTAAACGGTGCCAGGATGGCGAAGTCAACGACCGTCCTCGGAAGGCAGCCATGGATGGCTGTCGAGAATGAGTTCAATGACATACAGGTCCTGATTTTCATGGCGAGACATATGCTGAATAGATACCTGATTTTGATGATCCGACATTCCTGCCATTTTCAGAGCAGACGGGTTCCCGTTGCCGTCCTGACCGGTCTTTTATGGGTGGTCCTGATGGCCGGCCTGACACCCGGTTATGCCGGGAACAAGACCGACACCGCGGTTTATCGGGCGCTGTTGATCGGAAACAGCCACTACGCGAGCGAAAAGTGGCCGGATCTCCTCACGTCGGTCCAGGATGTCCGGTCCATGGCAAAGGTCCTGCAGCACAGTTACGGCTTTGCCGCCAAAAACGTCGTGGTTCTGGAGAATGCGGACAGGCAGAGCATCCTGAAAGGGTTATACCAGCTGGCGGCTGTTTCCGAACCGGAGGACAGTGTCCTGGTATACTATGCCGGACACGGCGAATCCGGGAGGGGTTCGCTGAGCTGGTGGGTGCCGGTCGGGGCGGACCACAACTACGACTATATCTCTGCCCAGGAAGTTCAGCTGCGACTGCAGATCATCGTTGCCCGGCATAAACTCCTGATCGTGGACTCCTGTTTCAGTGGCGGGTTTCTTTCACCCCAGGACCCTCCCCGAATTGCCGAATTCCAGGAAAAGGAAAGCGGTGCGGCTCCCAGGAGCGTTCAAGTCATCACTTCCGGGGGGGATGAACCGGTTTCCGACGGCGGCCCTGTCTGGGGGGGACACTCAATTTTTGCCTACCACCTGCTGGCCCAGCTGAAAGCGTATACTGGCAGGGGTTTCTCTGCAACCTCGCTGGGAAAGGCGTTAACCGCTTATGTCAGCAAGGACACCGGGCAAATGGGCAGACGGCAGACCCCGTCCCTGGTTTCGTTACGTCACCTGGGGCATGAAGGGGGGGATTTTACCTTTGTAAAATCGAATGCCGGTTCATCCGAAAACCGCAGGGAGGTACTGCTTGTTTTTCTGGACAACAGGGGAAGTGATTTTCATAACCATGGCGGAGCGGCTAGAAAGCTGCTCTTTAACGAACTGCAACTGATATTTCAGCGGAATGGATTCCGGGTGGTCAATCAGTTGCTCGACATCCCCGATTCGGATGTCGAGTCGCAGTTGCGGTCCGCCATCAGGTCCTATCCCGTGAGCCAAGCCATGCTGGTAAAACTGGACTTAACCATCGGAAAACAACAGACCCGGATCTGGAAAGCGATGGCCATTGCGGAGGCAACGGTGCAGGCCTTTTATTTCCGGGATGGGAACACGATCCGGGGAGATTCTTTCAAGTTGAACCCTCAGAAACTGCCCATCGATCACTGGGAGGAAACGGCCACCTATCGCCGGGTCCAGTATGAAAACACGATGGTCAAACTGATCGGAAGCTACCGTGAAACTGCATTCGCGGCTTTTTTGCGAAACGCTTTCCAATAATCAAATTGAAACGACACCGGTCTGGAATGGGAATCGGATGTGACAGGAAAAAAGCACTGTGGATGGTGGGTCTGCTCCTCGTCCTGTTCTCCCTTGTTGCTGAGGCAGCCATACCTGAGGCGCCGGCATTTTTTATCAGCAATCTGGAGGATCAGCGTTTCTGGAGCCGGAAAGTCAGCGAGCCGATCGTAATCAGTTTTTTTTTCGTGGATTGCCTGGTGTGCCGAAAAGAGATTCCGGAGCTGTACCGGTTTTTAAAGACCCATCACCCCCATGTCCGACTCCTGTTTATTGATCCCCTGGGAACCGATACAGCGTCCCGGATCCGGGAGTTGGCCCGAACACTCAATGTCCCGTCTGCCTGCTTCTACCAGGACGGACTGGGGACCATCGCCCTCAAATACGGCGTGAACAACATCTTTCCGACGATCATCGGTATCCGGCAGGGTCGGATCGTGTTTCGGTTCAACACCCTCTCTGAGGATAACCGGCGGCTGATGGCGAAGCATCTGAATTGAAATGTCAGTCCCTGACGGAACCTGAAAAGCGGTGGTTATTCTGAGCCCAGGTCGACGGAATAAAGGGTATCCCCCATTTCATTCGCTTCATCGCCCCGGTTCAGGGTGTCTTCCAGGCCCAGCTGGCCATACTGGTTGTATCCCCAGCACTTGACTGTGCCGTTGTCCAGCAGTGCACAGGAGTGATAGTACCCCAGGGAGAGGGCCGTCGCCGTTCTGCCGCTTCCCAGGTCCACAGTGGACAGGTTGTCGCCCATTTCGCCGGTGTTATCACCGATGATGGTCATGTGTCCCAGCCCCAACTGCCCGTAATCGTTCCGCCCCCAGCATTTGACACTGCCGCTGCTCAGGAGGGCGCAACTGTGATGTCCCCCTGCTGCAATGGCGACTGGTGTTGCTCCGGTTCCCAGGTTGACGGCAGGCAGGTTGTCTCCCATGAAATTGTTGTCGCTGCCTCGGATCGAGCTCTCTTCCAGACCCAGCTGTCCGAAATCGTTCCGCCCCCAGCATTTGATCTTTCCACTGGAGAGCAGAGCACAGACATGTTTCAATCCAGAGGATATGCGGGTAGCGGTCAGGCCTGTTCCCAGGCTGACCACTGGCAGGTTGTCACCCATCTCTCCCGTATTGTCACCTCTGTTTTCAGTGGTACTGATGCCGATACCCAGCTGCCCGAAGTCGTTTCTGCCCCAGCATTTGACGCTGCCGCTGTCCAGGATCGCGCAGGTGTGATTCTCACCGGCAGAGAGTGTGGTGGCGGTCCGGCTGCTGCCGAGATTGACCACCGGCAGGGTGTCCCCCATTTCAACGGCCGGGTTGCCACTGACATCTTCCCCGTCGCCATGGTTGACATATCCCGACAACGGGTTCTCTTCCAGGCCCAGGTTACCGAAATTGTTATAGCCCCAGCACTTCAACTGCCTGTTATCCAGGATGGCGCAGACATGATTTTCAGCGGTCGTTGCAGAGGTGACTGTTCGGCCGGATCCCGGATTGACCGCTGGCAGGCTGTCCCCCATTTCTCCGACCTGATCCCCCCGGTTTGCCTTGTCATCCAATCCCAGCTGACCGAAATTGTTTCCGCCCCAGCATTTGAGCGTGTTGTTTGCCAGCACCGTGCAGGTGAGATTGCCACCGGCAAGTGGTGTTTGTGCAAACTGGCCGGTTCCCAGGGCAACGGGGGTCAGGTTGTTTCCCATCTCGGCCCCGTCATCTCCGCGGTAGTTCGTGTCCCCCTGTCCCAGGACACCATAAATATTCCGGCCCCAGCATTTCAGCCGGCCGCTCTTCAATTTGGCACAGGTGTGATACAATCCGGCGGATATGGCATCGACCGGTTGCGGGATTGTGCGGAAACTCCAGGAGAGCGCTGCTGGAAGATGAACGCCTTCCATATCCCGGACAGCAGCGGTCAGACTGATGGTATAGGTGGTTGAGTAAGAGAGGGATGTGGCGGGGGTAAAGGACAGCCGTCGGGTTGTGCTGTCATATGTGATGACACCGTTGATGGGACCTGCTGAAGTGGAAACGGTGACGGTTGTGTTTGTGGTGGTGGTACGGTCCATGGCTTTGTTGAAGGTCAACACGATGGCTGATGTGATCGGGAAATCCCGGTCCCCGGCACGTGGACTGGATGCGCTGACAGCAGGATTCAGGGCCGCGATGGCAGTGCTGTCGGCCTGATCATCGCTGATGGCCCTGGTGCCGCACCCACCTGCCAGGAACAGAACCACGGCTGCCAGTATCAGGAGGGTCGGCCGCTTCAGGCTGGGGCTGGATGTCAGGGACGATGTCATTTACCAGCTCCACGAAAATGACAGTCCCGCTTTTCCAGTGAGGCGATCCAGCACGGGTCGGATGGTGGGACTGTCCCTGCTTTCCAGACCCGGAGAGCCATCTGCAAAAAACGTGACTGAATTGACCATGGACCGGTGGATCTGCCAGGCCTCCCAGGCAAGGGCCAGCAGGGTGATCCCGTCATAGATCAGAATGGATGTTTTAATTTGCTCCATCTCATCCTGGTTGTCTGCATAGGCTGTGGTCAGGGTCGTATACTCGGATTCGGTCGTGGCATTCGCGGCCCGCGTGCTGATCGTTCTGTTGCGGTCGGCCAGGCTGTTGTAATCGTCAGCCTCGCTGGTGGATTTCCAGATGGACGCCACGATCAGGGTGATGGCTGCCCCATGCCAGGCAATTTCACTGCCCGTGAGTCGGGAGAGGAACCCGGGCTTCTGACTGCCGGCTGTTTCCGGTGTCCGGATGGGGGGGGCAATCTGCTGTCCCGGGTCGACTGCTGGATCGTCTCTGCTTTCTTTGTGCAGGTCCCTGGCTGCGATACGGTCAACCAGGGTTCCAATGTTCCGGTACAGGTCTTCAATACCACACGACTGGCAGACACTCTCCTCTTTTAGTGTGTCATCGACCCGAACCAGGGTGATGCTGAGCTGGGTGATGGTTTGATGGGCGGTTATCTCGAGGAAGTAAAGCCGTTCAACCTGCAGCATCTCCTGGATCTTGCGGATACAGTATTTTTCGGTGCACTGGTCCGACGCTACGGTACTGAAGACCTGATCCCGGGCCTTTTGATACTGTGCCCGGGAGAGAAGCCGGTAGTGGTCGGAGAGGCGGTTTTCGAAGCGGTTGTAGATAATCTTTTTTTCCGCCTGGGACGTTTTTCCGAACAACTCCAGCGGGGCAACAGCAGCGTACGGTTTTTCTGCACAAAAGGAGGGACTGCTCAAAAAAAGGAGCAGCAACGCCGCCATGAACGCTCTATTGAGTTGCTTTGCCATTGTCGCCAGAAGACGGGTTGGAGAAAGATTCTTTCCGGGTATTTCGGCAATTCTAAAGAATTGTGCGCAATCAGTCCAACGGGATGTCAACGGCTGGCAGGGAGTCCCCCATCGATCCTGTGCTATCGCCCCGGTTAGTGGTGTCTCCGAGCCCCAGCTGGCCATAGGAGTTGTTGCCCCAGCATTTGATACTGTTATTATCCAGGCGGGTGCAGTTGTATGAGTTACCGACACTGATCTCCAGTGCCTTGAGGCCGGTTCCGAGATCGACGGTCGGCAGGTTGTCGCCCATTTCATCGGCACTGTCGCCGATGCGCGTGTCAAGGGGATAGTATCCCAGACGACCGTTCAGCCGGTATCCCCAGCACTTGACCGATCCGTTGTCCAGCCGGGCGCAGGTGTGGGACGCGCCGGTGTCAATCTCCAGGGCACTTCTGCCAGTGCCCAGGTTGACATGGGGGAGGTTGTCCCCCATCTCATGGGCATCATCTCCCCGGTTAATGCCGTCCTCCAGCCCCAACTGGCCGTAGTCGTTTCGTCCCCAGCATTTGACGCTGTTATTGTCCAGACGGGCACAGTTGTAGTAATTCCCGGCAGCGATTTCAACTGCGGTCCGGCCGGCTCCCAGGTCAACAGCGGGCAGGCTGTCCCCCATCAATCCCACACCATCTCCCCGGTTGGTTGTGTCTCCAATACCCAGCTGTCCATTGGCGTTGTTTCCCCAGCATTTGACGCTGCCATCCCTGAAAAGGACGCAGGCATGGTAACGACCGGCCACGATCTGGATGGGTGTCCTGCTGGTTCCCAGGCTGACAGGGATGAGACTGTCCCCCATTTCACCGGCCTGGTCACCATGGTTGACTTCGTCGCCGCTTCCGAGACGGCCGTATATGCCACATCCCCAGCACTTGACATCCCGGTTGTCGAGAATGGCGCAGGCAAACCGTGAACCGACGGAGACATCGATCCCCGTCCGACCGGTTCCCAGGTTGATGGCGGGCAGGTTGTCGCCCATGCTGGATGCCGTGTTTCCGCGACTGGTGGTATCCCCTTGCCCCAGCTGTCCATAGGAATTGACCCCCCAGCACTTGATGGCCCCGGTGTCCAGGACGGCGCAGGTGAAGGTGTCACCGGCCGAGATCCGGACGGCAGTCCGGCCACTGCCCAGGGAAATCGCAGGCAGGCTGCCAAGGGTCTCGTCATTCCCGATCCAGGCGGTACCTTCCTGCCCGAGTTCGCCGTCGCCATTGTCTCCCCAGCACCGGGCCTGTCCACTGCCGGAGATCAGGCAGCCGTGATAGCTCCCCAGTTCCAGGATATTGGATGCGGTTCTAAAACTGAACGGGTAGGGATTGACCAGGTTAATCCCGGAGCTGTCCCGGATACCGGTGGTTGCCGTTGCCAGATAGGATGAGCGGGACTTCAGCATGGCGGCCGGGGTGAGACTGGCTGTCCGGTTCAGACTGTTATAGGTAATACTGCCGTCCAGTGTCGATGAGCCGTCGCTGAGAAAGAAACTGGAACTGTCGATGGTGTCGGCGTCCATGGCCGTTGCGAAACTGATGGAGATGGCCGTATGGGTTGGAATCTCCACGGATCTGTTTTCAGGGTGGGTGGCTGTGACCTGATCGCTGGTGGAATCGGTGATCAGATCAATTCTGCCATTGAGGGCGGACTGGCTGATCCTGATCTCGACCCGGTCGACCTCCCCCTGGGAGATGCCGGATGCCCGCATGCCGGCCTTGATGCCCGCAATGATCACGGCGATCTTGGTTTCGTACTGGGTGGCAGGGACCTGGGACCGTTTCAAGCCCAGGATGGCGCCCAGGGTGACATTTCCAGCCAGGTCCGCAATGTCGGTTTCCCCCATCCCCGTGTCGTCCAGGCCACTGAAGGTCCCTTCGAGAATGGCATCCACGGCGGTGTCGAATCGATCGTCATCGATACCGATAAAATGACAGGACCCGACGGCAGCTGACGTAATTGTTTCCAGGACACCGGGCATTCCGGTGGTTGTTACCCCGGACCGGGCCAGCGCGCCGGAAAATCCCCGGACCACCCGCTTGAGGGAATCAGCCATCCGGTTTGCCGGAATACCGGCCTCATCCAGGTTGGAAATGACCATCGTTGTCAGCTGATCCAGAACTTCCGCGTAGGAGCCGGAATAGCGGGTGGTCATCTTCTGCCGGCCGCTGGAAATCGATGCTCCCTGGCTGCCCGGGTCTGCAGTCAAGGATTGGTTTTCAGGGTCGTTCACCAGGCCGGCCAGCGAAAGGGTGGTTCCGGCTGCAATTGCTCCGATGGCAGCGGCTCGATCATCACTGTCAGTCAGACCCGCTTTTGAATCAAGGGTGGCCAGCTCAGCAGCACAGGCAATTTCGGGGATAATCCGTGTCAGATCGAGGGATTGTGTCAGATTCTGATCCGTCACTGATTTTTCAGCAGCCTGCTGGATAACCGAAATCGAATAGGGTTGAAAGCCCGCATTGCTTAACGCTGCCCCGATCGCATCGATACACCTGGCCGCGGCGGAATCCCCTTCCATCACCCGGGTCTCCAGATCCCTGGAATCGGCCCCGGTGTCCTGGAGCAGGGTGTTGTTGCAGGATGTCAGCAGCGGGATGCATAAAAACAGACACAGCAACTGAATCAATACCGATCTCCAACGTGGTCGCTGATCGTTCATGTCTGTGTTCCTTTACCAGGTCCAGGTATAGTTTAGTCCGGGTGTAAAGCTGTTTCTGCGGATCAGTGAAAAGGAAACCGGGGTGTTCTGAAATAGAGAGCTTGCACCGGAATCCCTGTTCACTGGATGGACAGGTCGTGTCAATATAAGGGTTTCAATCAGGATCATGGCAGCCATGAATCCCTGCATGAGATTCATCTGATAGATGCTCTGGTCCATTTTCCACCGGTTCTCTTCATATTCCGCTCGAATGGCGCTGAGCTGGGTGGTAGAAATCGCCGTTCGCTGCAGCTCCTGCAGCTCCCTGTTTCGATCCGCCAGATGATTGGTTTTATCAGCTTCGTCAACCAGTTTCCAGGTTGAGGCGAGAAAGACACCCAGCAGGGTCAGGTGAAGCCCCCGGTTTTCCTTGATATGGGCGGAAACTGTGAGTGGCACTGCCGGTTCGATGCCTGCTGATTCGGTGGGATCCATTCCCGGCAGGTCACTCATCCGGACTTTCCGAAACAGGCCCAGCAATATCGCTTTCTGTTGGTTCAGCGAGCACGCCTGGCAGATATCCTCTTCAACCAGCCGGTCTTCATTTCGGACCATGGTGATTTTTATTTGAAACAGGGTTCCGGTTTTTGCCAGCTCCAGAATGATCAGCCGCTCGACTCCCAGCAGTTGCTTGATCTTGAATATGCAATACCCTTCCGTGCACTGTTCTGCCCGGATCTCCTTGAATACGATGGCCGTTGCAGCCCTGTACCTGTCTAGCGGTACGACCCGATAGCTTTTCTGCAGCAGGTCCGTGAAAAAAAGGGAGAGTATCTCTTTTTCAGATTCCAGGACATGACCTGAAACAACCACCGGAGCGAGTGCGATCTGCGGTTTTTCCTCACCGGCAATAGATGGTAACGGATTCAGAATGCCAGTTATCATCAGGGCAATCGTCCAGTATGACAATTTCCGGGTGATTGTCCGGATAGAGTAAAAAATAAATGTGCTGAAAAACATGTTGCCGGAAATTCGGTTTGAAATCAGGTGTCGTCGCGATCCCGCGGTTAAAACCAGATCGTGCCCGTTGGCCTGTCTTGCTGACCGGTGGAAAAAAGACCGGGCGGATGATGAATAGCAAAGCCCCCTGTTCCCATGATGAAAAAACGGACCGGATTGATCGCGATACCCCATCTAAGGCTTCCGAATAATTTAATCTACTGGAATATTTAAACAATTAAGTCTAATTGGGCAAAACCCTGTTTACAACACTAGAAAAAATGGCATAGTTTGTCTAACAATATTCGCCTTGAATAACAGGGCAGGAAGGAAATTTCGAAGCCGGAACGGTCTGGATTCAGGCCTGAAAGTTTCTGACACCGGATAATCCGTTGACGAAATAATTGCGTTTTGTACCCAAAACCCAACCATGAAACAGATTGTCAGTACCGTTTTTTTCCTGATACTGTTTTTTTCCAACCCGATTCTCCGGGCAGCTGATTTCGGGACCCTGATCCATACCATCGGCGACATTCAATACCAGCGCAAGTCGAACCACGACTGGTCAACCCCTTTCAGTGGTATGAAACTCTACTGGGGAGATACCATCAAAACATCTGCCAGGTCGGCCGCGCTGATATTGAATCCAGACGGGACCCTGATCATGGTCGACGAAGCCCGTCTGTTCCGGTATCACCTCTATGAGGATCAGGGATACACATTGAGTGGTCTGGATACCCTGCTGGGTCGTTTTTTTGCCATGAATGACGACCGGCCGATCACCTCCTCTCGAGGCAGTCTCCTGTCGCAGAAGAACTGGATCCAGTTGATGGGGAAAGACCATTTTTCGCCCCGGGATCTGGAGCTGGCCTTCGAGATGATAAACTATTACAACAAAACCGGTCGCTGGAATCGGGTCAGTGCCATCCTCATGAAGCTGAATACGGTATATCCAGAAAATCCCGGTTTCTATCAACTCTCAAGACAGGTGCTGGCCGGATATCAACCCCGGGTTGACTGGCGGGTGACAAAGGTCAGTGATGGGCGGAAATCCGAGCTGGAGGACGGTAGCCAGCTGGTTCCCGAAGATACCGTCTTTATCCACTATTATAAGAACGAGGAGAGCTATTGTTATCTGTTTGTGACGTTTCAGCCCAAATCCGGTGGTATCGAAACCCGGATGCTTTTTCCAAAATCAATCAACTCAACCAAGCTGGTTCAACAGATTGCCTATTTTGAGTCCAGGCAGGAGCCCAAAGCCATGTTTCATTTTCCTGTCAGAATGCAGGAAAACCCCTTTGCAGGGGTTGCCGGGCGACATCATTACTGGGGCTGGTCCTGCGAGGGGCCGGTTCAGAATAGCCGGGATATTGAGATGGCCACCCGACAAATCGAGCAGCTTCTTCTCAAAGGGCAAAAATTGACCAAAAACTTTGTTTCACTGGTAACCCCGGACCTCTGTCGATCTTCTTTTTCCAGAAGTCTGGAGACTGTCCCAAAGCGGCCGCTGGCTCTAAATCACTAGGCCAGTCGATGCCAATTCCCGGTTGCAGGTGATACTAAAAAACCAGTTCTGTTTACGCGACATGAGATTCATCATCGCATTTTTCTTGATCTGCTTTTGTCTGAACAGCAGTATTTCTGCCTCGGCTGCGGTGCGTTTTGGCGTTTATGTTCACGATCCTTTCCTGATTCTGGACAGCGATCGTAAACCGGCGGGTGTGATCATCGACAACCTGGAGTATGTTGCCTCGAAAAAGGGGTGGGAGATTGAATACGTCATCGGCACCCGGGAACAGATATTCAGGCTACTGGAAGGGGGTGAAATTGACCTGACCATTATCGAACATGACCGAAAGGAGGCGTTCCCTGTTTCTTACGGAAATGAGCCGGTATTGCTGGAATGGCTTCAGATGTATGTTTCCAGAGATGGAAGCATCAAGACAATCCATGACCTGGAGAATAAAACGATTGCGGTCGCAAAAAACGAGCGCCACGCAGAGCAACTGGATAATCTCATCCTGGATCAGCAGGTAAAAAGTCGGATTGTCGAAGTGAACAGCTATCGGGATGTGTTCCAGAGTATTTCCAGCGGTGCAGTGGATGCCGGCCTGGTCAACAATTTTTTTGGTATTCAGAATCAGAAACAGTTTAATGTGATTGTCAGTCCCATTCTGTTTAAACCCCAGGCTATCGTTTTCGCAGCCTCCAGTGGCGAAAACGCTTACCTGCTGGATTCACTGGATGCCTACATGTCTGCTCTGAAGGACAACCAGTCCTCTTTTTACTATCAGTCACTGGAGAAATGGTTTGGAGCAGACACGACCCCCCGGTTGCCCCGCTGGGTTTTATGGGCAGGGGGCGTGGTCCTGGTTTGCCTGCTGCTGTTTGTTGCCCACAACCTCATGCTGCGGCGTCAGGCGCGCAAGGTCACCCGGGAGATCATGTATCATCGGGACCACCTCGAAAAGATGATTGCTGAAAGAACCCGGGAACTGGTTGACGCCAAAGAGGAGGCTGAAACCGCCAATCGCGCCAAATCGGAGTTTCTGACCAATATCAGTCACGAACTGCGCACCCCGTTGCAGGGTATTCTGGGTTTCAGTGCGCTTGGGATTGACCGGATTGACCTGCTTAACCCCGAGAAATTTCTTTATTACTTTAATAATATTCATATTAGTGGGAAGCGGTTGCTGCATCTGGTGAATGATCTTCTGGATCTCTCCAAACTGGAAGCCGGTAAAATGGCGTATCAATTTGAAAAAAAGAGCATCTCCACCCTTGTTGACCGGGCTGTTCAGGATTTCAATGGGATCGCCTGCAAAGAAGGGGTTACCCTTCGCTTTGTACCCCCCGCGTTTCCGGATACCGTCTGGCTGGACAGCAGCAGGATCATGCAGGTCCTGGGAAACCTGCTTTCAAATGCCATCAAGTTCTCCGGGGCAGACCGGGAGGTCACCCTGCAGGTGACAAACACCACAGAATTTATCACTGTGCATGTCAAGGACTCAGGTATCGGCGTTCCGGAGAATGAATGGAATTCGATTTTTGACAAATTTGTGCAGAGCAGCCAGACCCGCACCGGTGCCGGTGGAACGGGTCTGGGTCTGGCCATCTCCAGGCAGATTATTACCGATCACCGGGGGGACATTTATGTCACCAATAATCCGGAAGGTGGCGCCACTTTCAGTTTTTCCCTGCCCACCACCGAGAAAAAACCCGTCATTTCCACCCGGACATTGAACTGATCGCCCCGCGGAGGCGGTTCAAGCCTCCTGTCTTTTTGAATTCCATCCCCACAAAAGAGACACCGTCCCAAATATAGGTTGCATACATATTGATGAATATTATAAAATCCGGGGACTACATTTTCAGTGGGTAATCTTCAGTTTCTAGCAATCACAGGTGTTTTGAAATGAAAAAGAAAATCGAGAAAGTACTCATTGCCAACCGGGGCGTACCAGCTGTTCGCATTATTCATACCTGCAAGGATTTAGGTATACCGACCACAGCGGTTTACAGTTCTCCCGACAGATTGGCAGCCCATGTGCTGATGGCCGATTCGGCTGTTCACATCGGGGAAGCCCCACCGATTCAATCCTATCTGAACCAGGAAAAGATTATCGAAGCGGCAAAAAAAAGCGGCTCCAACGCCATTCACCCAGGATGGGGATTTTTGGCGGAAAATCCGGACTTTGCCCAGCTGGTCAATGACTCCGGCCTGATCTGGATCGGACCGACACCGGAAGTGATCCGGGCGATGGGTGATAAGGTTCAGGCTAAAAAACTGGCCTTGAAGGCCAACGTCCCGACCATTCCGGGACTGAGTGATGTCAAGGATGTCGCACAGATCAGAAAATGGATGAAGGAAGAGCGGGTCAAGTTTCCCATCATGATCAAGGCTGCTTCCGGGGGCGGCGGAAAAGGGATGGTCAAGGTCGAACAGGATTCGGAACTGGAGCAGGCGTTTCAGAAGACCGGTTCAGAAGCCATCAAATCCTTCGGGGACGGCCAGCTGTTGGTTGAGAAGTATATTGAGAAGGGGCGTCACATTGAAGTCCAGGTGGTTGCGGATACCCATGGGAATGTGATTCACCTGTACGAAAGAGAGTGCACGCTGCAGCGGCGCAACCAGAAAATCATTGAAGAGGCCCCCTCCCCCAGCCTGAATGAAGATATCCGGAATGAAATCTGTTTCACGGCCAACCGGCTGATGCGGGAAATCGGGTACACCTCTGCGGGAACGGTTGAATTTCTGTTTGACTCCGCCACGAATAAATATTTTTTCCTGGAGGTCAATACCCGGTTGCAGGTTGAGCATGGCGTCACCGAGTTGATCACCGGGCTGGATATTGTCAGTATCATGATCGATATTGCCCAGGGCAAGAAACTGAATTTCAGCAAAGAGTCTATCCGCCCCAATCGCTGGGCACTCGAAGTCCGGCTGAATGCCGAGGATCCCAAGAACTTCAGCCCCTCCTTTGGTACCATCAGCCGGTTGAGACTGGAAACGGGACCGGGGGTCCGGGTTGCCCAGAGCGTCTATGAAGGCGCCTCGGTGCCGCCCTACTATGATTCCCTGATGATGCTGATCATGTCCAGCGGGCTGACCCGGGACCAGGCGATCCAGACCATGGACCGGACACTGAGTCGCAATATCCGGGTCGAAGGGGTCAAAACACTGGCGCCGCTGCTGTTGAGTATTATCCGGCACAAGGGATTTCGTTCCGGAGATTTTTCCACGCGGTTCATAGAAGAGCACATGGATGAGCTTATTTCGACATTTACCGACCGAAACAGTGAGGATGAAGTCCTGAAGATTGCTCAGTATGTGGCTGAGATTTCAGCACTTGGAACCCAGAAATGGATGTGAGACAACCCATGAAAAATATCATATTTGCCAAACCGGGGATGTCCCCCAAGAAAATTATTAATAATGTCAGAGCATTGAAGGGCGTCGCCTTTACCTCTACCGGGATGCGGGACGCGGGTCAGTCAGACTTTAAAAACCGACTCCGGAACTACGACCTGTTAAGTCTGGCCCCTTTTTACAATGAAATGGGGTTGTTCAGTGCGGAGTGCCACGGTGGTGCCCGCTGGCATGTCGGGATCATGAACCGCAGGGAAAGCCCCTTTGAGGAGATTGCCCAGCTCAAGGCCGTGATGCCCAACGTCCTGACCCAGACGCTGATCCGGGAGACCAATCTCTGGGGATACCGGCCCTATGCCAAGAACATCATCGAATACGTCGTATCCAGGGTGGATATCGATGTCTGGCGCTGCTTTTCTTTTTTAAACGATATCAGGAATATGCGTGTTGTTGCAGAGTCCGTGATGAAAAGGGGCCGTCTCTTTGAACCGGCGGTTTCTTTTACCCAGGCAGACTGGGCGACAGACAAGTATTATCTGAGTGTGGTCAAGGATATTGTGACCCTGACCAGTGGTGTGGATGAGATCATTCTTTGTATCAAGGATATGGCGGGGGTTGGCAGTCCAAAACGGATTTTCCAGCTCGTGGACAACATCAAACAGAAATACCCGGACCTGATTGTCCAGTACCATCGTCATGCAACCGACGGACTAGCATTGCCGGCCCTGCTGGCCGCCGCCCAGGCCGGGGCGAAAATTGTGGATGTTCAGGAGGATGCGTTGACCCGGTTCTATGGACAGGCCCCGATTCTGGCTGCCCAGGCCTATTTCGAGGAGTCCGGAATCCCGGTCAATATCGATCGCAGTCTGGCTGAAGCATCCAGTCAGAAGGTCCGGGAGTGGATCGGTGAATATGAATGGGCCGAGTCGCCTTTCAAAGGCTTCGATCATGAAGTGGTCACTCACCGCATGCCTGGTGGCGCGTTTCCCAGTTCGTTCGAACAGGCCCAGGAGAGGGGGTTTCTGCACCTGATGCCGGCCATTCTCAAAGTCATGTCGCTCTACAACAAGATCGTCCGCTACATGGATGTCACACCGGGGTCGCAGATTACCTGGGTTACCTGCAGCGGTATCGTGACCCTTTATGACAAGGAACGGGGCAAGACAGGTGTGGAGCATGTGATTCAACTGCTGACCAAATTTGTCGAGGAGAAGGCCCTGGACTTCGAGGCCATGGAAAAAGAGGAGAAGGCTGAGTTGCTGACCCTGTTCAGAAATGCCCCCAGTGATTTTAAAAACCTGCTGCTGGGCAGCTACGGTGCCCTGCCGGTTGGCTGGCCGGCCGACTGGGTCTATCAAAGCACCTTCGGGGACGACTGGCAGAAGCAGGTTAAAGACCGCAAAAAACTGTCCCCCCTCGATACACTGAAGGATGAGGACCTGAAAAAGCACAGCCGGGAACTGACCGAGCAACTGGGGCGGGCACCGACGGATGAGGAGTTCATCCTTTTTCTGATGCACCCCAAGGATGCACTGAACATGCTGATATTCAGGGAGGAGTATGGGGATACCCCCCTGCTGCTGCCCACCAAGGTCTGGCGTGAAGGGCTCAAAAAAGTCGGTGACTCGGTCGCCTTTGAGCACTGGGGCAAACCCTACTGTATCGAACTGGTTTCCATCGGCGATGAATACGAAGGGGTGATTCACGTTGTCCTGCGGGTCAACAACAAGACCCGGGTGTTCACTGTCGAAACACCGGCTGTCAAGCGAGTTGAAATCAGAATGGCGAAAGCGCCCAATGAAATCGGGGCACCCATCAATGGGACCGCATGGCGGATTGGAAACCCGGATCGGGGTCCTGTCAAGGTGGGCGATATTGTGCATAAGGGCGAAGAGATTGCCAACCTGGAAGCCATGAAAATGGAAAACGCCATCAATGCCCCGTTCGACGGGCAGATTGCCGAGGTCTGCTTTAATCTTAATGATACAGTGCAGGAGGGACAACTGCTCTACGTACTCGAAAAGGCGTCGAAAAAAAGCTAGTCTTTCCGTACCTATTCACCTGTATACGCCGCAAAAGTATTGTGTTTCAAGAAACGCATGCATCCTCCTGGAACTCCTGGAAGCCATCCATGGCTTCCAAGGTTCTTGAAA
>JAHJRI010000062.1 GCA_018830885.1 bacterium
AAAAAGCATTTTCCCTGAAGGAACGCAGGCGTTCAAAAATCAATATCCAACAAAGAAATCCGAACAATGACGCTGCGTCACGCCACCATTTCGATTGCCTTGCTGATTTGTCCGACGCTGATCCTGCTCTATTTCTTTCCCGGGAATTCAAGCGCCAGTCCGGTCCCCCGAGTCGAAAAAGGGGTCCTGGATTTACGCCAATGGCAGTTTCAGGATCAGGGACCCGTCAAGCTGGATGGCCAATGGGCGTTCTACTGGCACCATCTCTATCCTCCCGAAAAGCTCTCGGGTGACAGCCCCCCCACACCCAGCGGTTTCATGGATGTGCCTGGCATCTGGAATAAACAGGTGGTCGACGGTCAGCCCCTCACCGGTGACGGTTTTGCCACCTACCGGCTGACGGTTTTCTTGAACCCGGATTTTTGTGACCTGAGTTTTAAATCCCAGGCAGCAGGAAGCGAGAGGGCGGACAACCCTTATCGATCCATGGGGTTGCGGTTCATGTTTGTGGAAACGGCCTTTACCGTTTTTGTCAACGGTCAAAAAGTTACTGCCGTCGGCACCGTCGGTCCGGATCGGAGCGTTTCCCGCCCTCGGTACTTCCCCCATACCGCCGGATTTCTGACCAAAGGCAATCAACTGGATATTGTGATTCAGGTCTCCAACTTTCACCACCGTAAAGGCGGAATTGAATCCCCGATCCTGCTTGGCTGTGAGACGGATGTGCACATGCACCGGCAGAAAAGCCTCTACATCGACATCTTTCTTTTCAGCAGTATCATCATCATGGGTTTTTACTACCTGGGGATTTTCCTGTTGCGAAAAAAGGAGCTCGGGCCCTTCTATTTCAGCCTGCTCTGCTTTTCGGTCGCCGTCCGTTCGATTGTGGTGGGAGACTATTTTATCCTGACGGTATTCCCCAATATTCCCTGGGAAATCCTGCTAAAGATCGAGTACCTGACATTTATCCTGCCTGTCGTGCTGTTCAGCCTGTTTCTCCACAGGCTTTTTCCCGTCGAGATCAACCGGACAGCGATGCGGATCTATCTGGGAATTTCGGCTCTGTTAGCCCTGTTCGTCATCATCACGGCTGTCCGGATATTCTCCTGGATCATCATCCCCTTTCAGGTCCTGTTGATCTCCTGGTGCTCTTACCTGTTGTATGTCCTGATTCTGGCGGTCAAACGAAAGCGGAGGGGAAGTATTTTTCTGCTGCTCGGTGGGATGGCGCTTTTTTTGTCAGGGCTCAACGATATTCTCTACAATAACTTGATTCTCCATACAGGCATGCTGCTTCCCCTGGGGATGTTTGTCTTTATTCTTTTCCAGGCACTGGTCATGGCACAGCGTTCCTCGATCGCCTATTTCCAGGTGGAGGAGCTTTCCACCAACCTGGAACGTCAGGTCAAACAGAGAACCGGAGAGTTGCTGCATAAGAACAACCAGTTAAAGCAACTGTTGCATATTCTCTGTCATGACCTGCAGAATCCCCTGGCCAATATTCGAAGCATTATTGACCTCAGTCTGGCCGATCCCAAGCTCTTCACAGAGATGGCCCCCTATGCCGCCACGGCTGTGGAAAACGGACTGGCAATCATTGAATTGATCCGGGGAATCCGTGTTCTGGAAGATAAACCCCTGACATTGAGCCTGGAAAGTCTGAACCTGTTGAAAATGGTCACCGCTTCCGAACAGCTGCTTTCCCAGCAGATCACACGGAAAAAGATCACCATCGAAAAAAAGATCGACAGTGATATCCGGGTCAAGGTGGAGCGAACCTCTTTTGTCAATTCGGTGCTGAACAATATCCTGACCAACGCCATCAAGTACTCCTTTGAGGGGGGCTTGATCCGGATCGAAGCATCCAGGGAGAACGGCCACATTGTTCTTTCCATCATCGATACCGGCATCGGTATGCCCCAGATGCTGTTGGAAGATCTCTTCAACCTGGAGAAATCCATCAGTCGCAACGGAACCGCCGGGGAGACCGGAACGGGATTTGGCATGCCCCTGGTCAGGACCCTCGTCACAGCCTATGGTGGTGTTGTGGATGCCATTTCCAGGGAAAAGCAGGAGAGCGCTGCGGAGCATGGCACGGAGGTCCGGCTGGTGCTGAATTCCGGCTGAGCGACCGGAGCGGGTCACACATGATCAGGGACCGGTATTCAGTTTGTGCCGGCCAGTCCCTTCTCAATCAAGGCAAGTACCGTCGGCTTTTCCAGGGGAAACTGGTACCCCTCGTAATCCAGGCTGAAAAGCCTGCGGCCATTCTCATCGGTCCAGTGATTGCCATCATGATCAAAGCAGACTTTGGCCGTAAATTCGAGTTTTTCCATCATGCGCTTCAACTCTGTCAGCTGTTCCCCAACGGTGAGCAGTTTGAACTTTCCTCGGGCAAAGTCCTGTTGAATCGGTGTTCCAGGATAGGGAAAAAACGGTCTTGAGCGGATATAGTGGGGATCAATCTCATTCAGAACCCGGGCCGTGTTTTCCGCATGCTGGCGACTTTTCTCCCTGCCGCCGAGACCCGGCATCCAGTACTCGGACAGTTGAAACCCGGCTGCCATGGCTTTTTTCCCGGCAATGATCTGTTCTTCGCTGGTAACCCCCTTTTTAATTTCCAGCAGCAGTTCATCGTCACCGGTTTCCAAGCCGACATGCAGCCTTTCCAGTCCTGCCTCACGAATCGCTTGCAGTTGGTCCGGCTCTTTTTTGGCAATTGTTTTTGAACGGGCGTAGGATGTGACACGCTCCAGTGTCGGAAATGTCTCCCTCAGGTAGCGGAGCACCGCCACCAGCCGTTCGCTTTTCATGATCAGGCTGTTCGCATCCTGCAGAAAAGCGGTTTTCGCTCCTGAAATCATCCAGTTCACCACCATGGGATAGCCGGAAAGCATCCCCAGTCCCGGGTCCTGATCCAGCAGATCCAGGGCGACGCGGCGATTGATCTGGCCATTGAACCCCAGTCGATGGGAGGTTTCCAGCAGCCGGTCGCAGACACGGGCAATGGAATCAATATCCTGTTTGAGCTCTTCCTCTGAGCGCAGCGAAAACTTCTCCTCTTTATACATCATGCAGAATGTACATCGATTCCAGGGACAATTCCGGGTGATTCGCAGCAACAGGGAAAAACTCCCCCCCTCGCTGGGGGGTCGATAGATTCCGGTTTCAAAATGGCACTGTCCTGTCTCTTCCATATTCATTCAGACTCCGTTCTTTGTTGGTCGTGACCCGGAGCCGCTGTCAGCCCCTGGGGATCAAAGGTTTTTTGATTGCTTCGTCCCGAATTGACGGCATGATTGCTGGCGTGACAAGCGGGAACCCTGCATCGATTGATCAGCATCCGCCCAGTATGCCACAAATCACCCAGAAGGAAAAGATGCCCCGGCGGGATGAAGGTACACCCCTGGAATGATGGCGATTAATGAAACCATGGGGGACCCGTCCGGCAGAGCAGATCGATCAGTCATGGTTTCCCACAGGACCGCTGCCGCCGGGAATTCCAGTGCGTCAGCCAGGACAGGGAGGACCCAAT